>NZ_JBFDUZ010000002.1:300000-582216 GCF_040719145.1 Paenibacillus sp. JQZ6Y-1 | reverse complement strand
GCCGATCACCCTCTCAGGTCGGCTACGCATCGTCGCCTTGGTGAGCCGTTACCCCACCAACTAGCTAATGCGCCGCAGGCCCATCCTTCAGTGACAGATTGCTCCGTCTTTCGTTCGTCGTCCATGCAGATAACGAAAGTATCCGGTATTAGCTACCGTTTCCGGTAGTTATCCCAGGCTAAAGGGCAGGTTGCCTACGTGTTACTCACCCGTCCGCCGCTAAGTCTCAAAGAAGCAAGCTTCTCATCGACTCCGCTCGACTTGCATGTATTAGGCACGCCGCCAGCGTTCGTCCTGAGCCAGGATCAAACTCTCCATAAAAGTGTTTGACTTGCTCATTTCTTGCTGGCGAGAACATTGCTGTTCTCTCTATTTGAAGAACCGAAGTTCTTCACTCACTCGTTGTTCAGTTTTCAAAGATCAAGCTCTTTCGTTGCCGCTCAGTGTCTCTCGCAGCAACTCTTATATCTTATCACCTTCTCAACTAGCTGTCAACAACTTTTTTTGAAGTTATTTTTCAGTCTGTTTGATCGTAGTGATCATGGAGCTGATCGAAGCTCGGCGCTTCAAGTGATAACCAGTCGTTTCTTGACCGGAATTAGATCTTACCATGATTACGATATAAAAAGCAACCCTTTTATCAAATAAAATTCACTTCTTCATAATACACTGTATTGTTTTGTCTTTTGTAGGTTTACTTGTTACTAATATAGAGGGCTTTTAAACATTACTGTTATGCTGCTATAAGCGAATTTATACATAAAGTGATCTTACGCTGTGCATATGCGTTTTTTGTTGTAGGGTCAGGGATAGTTCTTGATAGCGTGTATAGAGTACTTGATACAACAGAAGGTGTTTTGAAGATGAATGTGTCGCCATCCCTCTCTCCCACACTCGATTTGCATGTACGAAATGCTTGGCTATTCAACACTATTGTTTACACTTGATATTCATGTGTTATTTCCTTATATAAACCAAAGAGTAGCAAGGGACGGATGTGTCTCCATGCTACTCTTTGGTTTTTGTTAATTATCTTGCAAGTATGCTCCGTATCGTTGTAGATCATGATTTTATAGAAAGAATAGTTATACGTGATCTTCACTTCGATTATGCGACCAGGTCTTTTATCGTCTGGTGGATTGTGTTTGGCAAACTTCTTTGAATAGTAAAAGTCATCTACTATAATAGGGCAGTTGCTACGATGAGGTACCGTTTAGAAATGATTGCTTTTTAAAATCATTACTTTTGGAGCAATTCTGTTGCTTGTTTGATCTTGAGAGAGTTGGCAATTGGGCCGCTGCTCATCCATGTGAGAAAATCGACTTCGTGTACTTGATTGTTTTTGACAGCCGGAATGCTTTTCCAAAGTGGATTGGCGTATAGCTGTTCCGCCTGTTCTTCTGCTTGATTGCCGACGACGACTAATAAGTGATCCGCGGTCAGTTCAGGGATGGTTTCCATGGTGATTTGTTTGTTGTAATCGTCCCATGCCAATTCGCGCACAAGTGGTTCTGGTTGTAATTTGAGGTCGCCGTATAGGACAGGACCTGTGAAGCCTTTATTGGGTCCTCCATATAGAAGCATTCCTTTTTGTTCGATTCGCAGCAAAGCGACAGTTTCGTTACCGATTGATTGTTTCAATATATTAGCTGAGTCGGCGGCTTGTTGATCATATTGTTTAATCACTTCAGCAGCTTTATCCTGCATTTGTAGCAGATCGCCGATTGTCGTTAAACTTTCGCGCCAATTTTCGTTGGCATCATCAAATACATAGGTAGGAGCAATCGCAGAGAATTGCTCATAGCCGCCTTTCACAGCAAGGCTATCATTGAACAAAATGATCAAGTCTGGATTGGCAGCTAGTACGGCTTCAAAGTTAACGCCACCGCTCACATCCAGTACTGGCATATCCTGAAGATCCAAATAGTTACGTGTCTGTCCACCCGATCCCCATTGCATGACTGGTTTTACCCCAAGTGCTTGCAGCTGGTCTTCTACATAGAGTCCGATGATGCGTTTCGGATGTTCAGGCACTTGGATAGTGCCCATTTTGTGAGTGAAGGTTCTTGTCTCGGAGGAATTGCCTTCCGCATTGGCTTCTGAAGAAGTCTCCGAAGACGCGGTAGATGCATTCGTATCGGCTGTTTGTGCGGACGAGCAGCCTCCGATTACAAATAGCAGCAGAATCAGTAATAACGAGCTGCGATAGCGCCTAGACTTAGATATGTAGAATAATTTCATGATGGTCCACTCCTTATGTTTCTTTATATAACGATGACGTTTCTATTCATTGCGGCGCTTTTAAAAATACACCACCACTCGCAAATGATAATGATTATCAATGATAAGATAGACTATATCAGATTCAGTAGATAAATTACAAATGATATGCTAAGAAAACAAAACAATAATGTGTAAACGATTGGAAAGCGATATAAAGAAAACGGCAATTTGCAAGCACGATAATGTGCTGCAAATTGCCGTTTTGGATTAGAGCATGATGTTTACTGCTGAACATAATATAAGCTCTACATTATAGAGGTATGCTCATACAGATTACAGAATAGAGGTATACTCACACAAATTACAGGGGTTCGCTTCAGCCTTGGTAGGTGTACTATAGAACTCCCCTCTGTGTACGTAAAACGGTGTTAATTATTCCGAGCCGAGGAATACGTAGCGGCAGATTACGATGATTGCCAGAATCCACATCAGCCAGTGAACTTTTACTTTGTGACCGGTAAATGTGTTGGAGAAGAAACCAAGCAATACATAAGCAATGATACCTGCGGAGATTCCGTTCGCGATACCATTGGTAAATGGCATGAAGATGATGGTCAGGAATGCTGGGAAAGCTTGCATGAAATCATCCCATACAATGTTGCGCACTTGGCTCATCATCAGTACACCAACAATCACCAGTGCCGGAGCGGTTGCTGCGGATGGAACCATCAGTGCAAGCGGAGCGATAAATAGCGCCAGAATAAACAGGACACCTGTTGTTACGGCAGTCAAACCAGTACGACCGCCAGCAGCAACGCCGGATGTACTTTCTACATAAGAAGTGATCGTACTTGTACCAAGCACCGCACCGGCACTAACGCCGACTGCATCGACGAGCATCGCTTTGCTGACTTTTTTCTCGCCTTCTTTACGGTTTTTGAACAGTCCAGCGCGTTCAGCTGTACCGACCAGTGTACCGAAAGTATCGAACAGTTCTACAAAGGTAAAGATGAAGACGATCTCGAACAGACCCAGACCAATTGCGCCTTTGATGTCGAGCTGTCCAACTGCCAGGTTATCAAATGAAGGCAACCATTGTGCATTGGACAAGCTGCTCACATCGGTCAATCCCATCGGAATACCGATAATGGTCAGCAGGATAATACCGATCAGCAGTGCGCCGCGAATGCGCATGACCATCAGAATACCGATCAGGAACAGACCGATCAGCGACAGCAAAGTGTCTTTGTTGTGCATGAAATCGCTCAGAGCGAGCTGGAAGTCGCCGCCTTTGACTGTAACTGGACCAGCCAATTGAGCAACATCCGTTACGCCAGTCACCGTAGCAGAGACGGAAACGACGTTACCTAGCTTCAAACCAATAATAGTAACAAACAATCCGATACCGACTGTGATCGCCATTTTTAATGAATGTGGTACAGCGACCAGCAGTAGCTGACGGACTTTGGTAATGGTCAAAATAATAAAGATAATACCAGACAGGAATACCGCACCCAATGCAGCCTGCCACGTGATCATACCGTTGGAGCTTAATACAACCGTCATGAAATAGGCATTCAACCCCATACCCGGTGCAAGTGCAACCGGAATGTTGGCAACCAGTCCCATGAGAATGGTAACCAGACCGGCACCTACGGCTGTGGCGAAAAATACGCCCTGTGCAGGAATACCTGCACCATCAGGTCCCAGGAACAGATTGTTGACGAACAGAATGTACGCCATGGTGATGAAGGTAGTCAGACCTGCGATCAGTTCTGTCTTCACATTGGTACCATGCTCCCGCAACTTAAAGAAACGCTCCATAATAAATACTTATCCCCCTTGTGGAAAATAGATAAAGAAAACGACAAAAGACCCCGATTGTACGATTACTCATCGGGGTCTCACGGCCAGATTCGGCCGCCTTCCCGGTTCTGATTGTAGAGCTACTGCACGTATACCAATACACGTACCCACTTCTAATCATAGACCAAGAAAGACAAGCCATATTCTGAATTCCGTAGAGAGATCATTCCGGTGATCACGTAGAGACTCCTGTGCCCATTCACAGGATTATACGAAAGAATTGCAGCTGTCGAAAACTTTATTGCTTATCCGCATTCGTGTTGTTTTTGTCATATAAAGATGACTTACCTGTTACATTCTAGGATACGCTTTGATTGTTGTCAATTAAAAAATACGAATATTAAATTGTAAGCGCACACTCAATGTTCGGTAATATTTTGACAAATTGCACGCTATTTGGATGCAATCTGACAACACGGTTGCAAAACAGAGCAATATCGTTTTCCCCGAAAGGTCAAATAGACAAACTGACGTAATTTTATGTAAGCTATCTTACTTTTTGTCTAGTGATAATAGTAAAGCTCCAAAGTATGATGTTAGTCAATAGAACATTAAACGTTCGATAAAAGTTTGTTTCCATTACTAAAAAGCTTATATGGTTTTGTTCACTATGAAAAAAGTAATGAAATCATAGTGATAAGTAACATTAGAGTTATTTTATCTAACATGCCAATTCTATTATCTGCATCTTCTTCATATGTAGCGGCTTCACGTTTAGCATATTGCTTTTTTAAGGAGGAGATTCATTATGTCCAGCTTGTCCACCAATGCTAACACAGTGACAAACGTATCGCTTGCACCAACCGATACACCGGAAATTTCTCTTAAAGATGTGGAGATGCGATATCGTACAGGTCAGACGGATGTACTGGCTTTGCATCAGGTCAGTCTGGATATTGCCAAAGGTGAATTTGTATCGTTGCTTGGTCCATCCGGTTGTGGGAAAACGACATTGCTGCGCCTGATGGCAGATCTGCTGGAACCAACATCCGGTGAGGTAACGGTTGCTGGTAACAGTGCGCGGGAAGCGCGATTGGCGCGGAAGTACGGCATTGTATTTCAAAGCCCGGTGCTGTATGACTGGCGTAAGGTCAAGCATAATGTGGCATTACCCTTGGAAATGATGAATGTGCCGCGCAAGGAACGCGAGGAAAAAGTAATGGAATTGCTGGAACTGGTCGGATTAGGCAAGTTTGCCGACAAGTATCCGTGGCAATTGAGCGGCGGGATGCAGCAGCGGGCAGCGATTGCACGAGCGCTGGCGATGGAGCCAGAGATTTTGCTGATGGATGAGCCATTCTCAGCGCTGGATGAATTTTCGCGGGAACGATTGAATGAGGAACTGCTGGCGATTTGGAGCAAGGTGCAGAATACGATTGTGTTTGTAACGCACAGTATACCGGAATCGGTCTTTTTATCGGATCGAGTATTCGTTCTATCTCCGCATCCGGGGCGTTTATCCGCAGTGGTCGATATTCCGCTGCCACGTCCGCGTACTGCGGAAATGCGCAATAGCCCAGAATTTTTTGAGTTGATTGCCACGATTCGCAACAGCTTTGAAGGGGTGTGACGACAGGCATGAAAATGAATCTGCTGCTGATGCGGCATCGCATGTTGCCAGTGCTGGTCTGGATTGCACTGATTTTACTGCTGTGGGAAGCCGGATCATGGGCGCTACTGCATCTCGCACAGGTGCCGCTTGCACAGTCCAAGCTGCCGTATGTACATGAAATTCTGCTGACTAGTATTCAGTATAGCGGAACGCTACTACGAGAAGGCAGTGCAACATTCGGTAATGCGGGCATTGGCTTTGTGATCGGAGCGGCGGCGGGTGTGGTGTTGGCGATTCTGATGAGTTTGTCGCGTTGGGTGGAGCGCTTGACCTTTCCCTATGCGATTGCCTCACAGATGATTCCCATTCTGGGACTTGCTCCAATCATCTATGGCATCGTGCGGGATGAATACATATCGCGCATTATTATCTCCGGCTATATTACCTTTTTCCCAGTGGCATTGAATATGCTACGCGGATTACGCAGTGTGAATCCGTCTTCGCTGGAATTGATGTATTCGTATGCGGCTCGTCCGTGGACCGTATATTGGAAGCTACGGTTGCCTGCCGCGCTGCCAAGTCTGTTCAGCGGTCTAAAAATTGCTGCACCGCTCGCCGTAACGGGGGCAATTCTGGTGGAGTTAATGGGAGCGCAACATGGGATTGGCGTTATTATGCTACGCAATCTGTATTACGGCCCCTCTCATGTGTATATGTTCTGGGCAACAGTGGTTGTCGGCGCATTGCTCGGCATTCTCAGCTATTGGGTGATTGGCTTAATCGAACGACTGGTGGCGCCGTGGCAGCCGGAATTTCGTTCGGCAGGAGGTGAGCGGTAATGGAAAGCAGATATACTAGCGACAATCGCTCGACTGGTCTACATACCATGCCTACTCATGCTGACAATGTAAATGGCGCTTCTGATCGTTCTGATCATGCAGAGCCGTTTGATTCTTCTCACGATTCCGATCAACATTACCATCATTCAAATCAGTCAGATACGCAACGAACATTCTCTTTGCGCGCGATGCTAGTGGACAGTTCAAAGGTCTGGTTGCCGATCTTGGCGGGCATTGGATTTTTGGTACTGTGGCAGCTGGAAGTATTCCATTCCCTGTTTGATTTGAAAAAGTATCAGCTCCCTCTCCCCTCTGCTATTGCAGAATCCATTCAAGAGAATTGGAGCATGCTGTTATCTTATACCGGTTATACGCTGACCGAAGCGGTGCTGGGCATGGTGTGCGGTTCGGCGCTTGGCTTTGTCATTGCGCTGCTGGCAACAGCTTGGCCTCGCTGGGGTGGCGCCAGTCTGATTATAGTCGCTGCACTGAACGCAGTGCCGATTGTTGCGCTCGCTCCGGTAATGAATCTATGGTTTGGCGATGGTATTGGCTCGCGAATCGCTATAGTGACAGTGACTACGATGGCAGCCATGGCGATCAATGCTTACAAAGGCATGAGTTCGGTTGACCCGCTAGCGCTAGATCTAATGTATTCGTACGCGGCTAGCAAGCCATCCGTATTCCGATATTTGCGTATCCAGAACAGTCTGCCGTTTGTATTTACGGCGCTCAAGATCAATACGACCGCCAGTATGATCGGTGCGATTGTGGGCGAGTTTTTCTTTTCCTCGCAAGGGCTTGGATATTTGCTGTCCAATTCCGTCAAGGTGGCAAAGATGCCGCTTGGTTGGTCTTGTATCGTATTAGCAGCAGTGGCAGGGGTACTCTTTTATCTTATTGTGGAGCGCTTAGAGAAGGTATTCATTCGCTGGCATTCGTCCCAGCGTACCGAAGCATAAAGGTAACCGTTCCAACGGTGGATTGCCTGCTTGTCATCTTGATCTTGTCCGATATTGGCAATTCTCGACCACTTCTGGTCATGGGTACGATATCCAATTATACAGGGGGCATGGAAATATGAAGGGCATGGGCTGGAAAAAGCGGGCAAGTATGATGGTCACGGTAATGTTGTGTCTGGCGTTGATGCTAGCCGGTTGTGGAGGCTCCAATGAAAGCTCAAGCGCTGCCGGATCAGGCAGTGAAGGCAGTTCGTCAGAGCCAGTCACAGTCAAGCTGCAATTGAAATGGGTGCCACAGGCACAATTTGCCGGATATTATGTGGCGCTGGATAAAGGCTATTACAAGGATGAAGGGCTGAATGTTGAGATACTGCCCGGCGGCCCGGATATTGTACCGGAGCAGCAAGTTGCTGGCGGGTCTGCCGATATTGGCGTGGACTGGGTGGCTAGTCTATTAACCAGTCAGGAGCAGGAAATGCCGCTTGTGCAGATCGCTCAGATTTTCCAAAAAAGCGGTCTGGTGCTGATCTCCAAAAAATCTGCCAATATCAACTCCCCTGCCGATCTGAAGGGCAAAAAAGTAGGCAACTGGATGGGTGGCAACGAGTTTGAATTGTTGGCGCTGTTCGACAAGTACAAGCTTGATCCGAATAAAGACCTGAGCTTTACCAAGCAGGGCTTTACGATGGACCAATTTCTAAATGGTGAGCTGGATGCCGCTTCCGCGATGACGTACAACGAGTATCAGGTGGCGCTGGAGTCCGGTGTGAAGGCAGCTGATATGAATGTGATTGATATGAACAAGGAAGGCGTCGCCATGCTGGAGGATAATCTATTTGCCAACAGTGAATGGCTACAGGACAACAAGGAGACCGCAGCCAAATTTGTACGTGCATCGCTGAAGGGCTGGCAGGATGCCATCAAAGACCCTGAAGGCGCAGTAGATATTGTGATGAAGCAAGCAGAATCCGGCAGTACAACGAAAGATCATCAGCTCAAAATGATGGAGGAAGTAGCGAAGCTGATCGTACCAGAAGGCTTTGACGCATCAAAAATGGGTTATACCGATGATGCGATGTTCAAGCAAACGGCCGATATTGCGCTCCAATTCGGTGTCATCAAAAAAGCAGCCGATACGCAAACTGCTTATACCAATGAAATCATGGATATGGCAACCAAATCCCAATAACCCAGGAGGACACCCATCATGATCAAGTCAGAAACCGCACATGAACTCGCTCTGCAAAAGGACCGTCAGTATCTATGGCACAATATTACCCCTTACAACGAAGCCGCACCGCCGATGATCGCGGAATCAGGGCAAGGCTCTTGGGTCACGGATATGAATGGTCAGCGTTATCTCGATGGCATGTCTGGCTTATGGTGTGTGAATGTCGGCTATGGACGCAAGGAATTGGCGGAAGCGGCGTATGAGCAAATGCTGCAATTGCCGTATTTTCCACTGACGCAAAGCCATCTGCCCGCGATCAAGCTAGCAGAAAAGTTAAATGAATGGCTGGAAGGCGATTATGTGATTTTCTTTTCCAACAGTGGATCGGAAGCGAATGAAGCGGCTTTTAAAATGGTACGACAGTATTATCAGCAGATTGGGCAGCCATACCGCCACAAATTCATCTCCCGCTATCGCGGGTATCACGGCAATTCGTTCGGCGCATTATCGGCAACTGGTCAGGCGCAGCGCAAATATAAATATGAGCCACTAGCAGGAGGCTTTCTACATGTGGCGCCGCCGGACAGTTACCGTCGTCCGGTTGGACAATCGGTGGAGGAGTTTAATCTGCAATGTGCGCAGGCGATTGAGGATATGATCGTCTGGGAAGGCGCAGAGACGATTGGCGCGGTCATTATGGAGCCTGCCATTACCGGTGGTGGGGTTATCGTGCCGCATCGCGTCTATACCGATAAGGTACAAGAGATTTGTCGCAAGCATGGTGTGCTGCTCATTATCGACGAGGTAATCTGCGGATTCGGGCGCTCTGGGCAAAAGTTCGGCCATCATAACTTCGGCATTAAGCCGGATATCGTTACGATGGCCAAAGGATTAACAAGCGGATATTTGCCGTTATCGGCGACTGCGGTACGCAAAGATATTTATGAGGCGTTCAAGGATTCGTCGGATGAGTATTCGCACTTCCGCCATATCAATACATTCGGCGGCAATCCAGCGGCATGTGCACTGGCGCTGCGCAATCTGCAATTGATGGAAGACGAGCAGTTAATCGAACGATCTCGCGTGCTAGGACAACGTCTGCACCAGGAATTATCTCAGCTGCTGGAGCACCCACTTGTCGGCGATGTGCGCAGCTTCGGCCTGATGAGCGGCGTCGAGTTGGTTGCCGATAAGGAAACGCGCCAGCCTGCTTCGCTCGATATGGTCAAAAGCATCATTGCTGGCTGCAAACGGCGCGGATTGCTCATCGGCAAAAATGGCGATACGGTCGCTGGCTTCAATAATATACTGACCTTTGCCCCGCCGCTATCATCTACCGATGCCGATCTGGACTTCCTGATTGCTACCTTCAAACATGTGATGAGTGAACATTAGGCAGCGCCAGCTTTTCTGGGTACAGCAGTTGATAGGCGCGCAGCGCTACTTGAATGGAGATTCGATTTTCTGGTGACATAAAATCCTCGCCCAGCAGCTCGGTTATTTTATCTAGCCGATAGTATAGAGATTGGCGCACGATGAACAGCTTCTGGGCGGCGATTTGCTTGGAGCCGTCGTGATCCAGATAGACGCGCAGCGTCAGCAGCAATTCGCTGCCTCTGGATTCGTCGTGATCGATCAGCGGACCGAGATAATTGCGGACGAACGTTTGCAGCATTTTGCCATCGTTCAAACTGAGCAGCAATTGGTACACACCCAGTTCTTCATAAAAAAGCAACGAATGCTGTGAGCATGAATGCATATACAACGCCTGCACCGCTTCCTGATAGCTGGTGGAGGCGTTTTTTAATGATTTGCCGATTTTGCTGACGCCGATGATTAGATTGAGATCTTTCAGCTTATCGTCAGAGCGAATATGTTGTAAGGCGTGCAACGCCTGCTCTAGACGCGGCTTGGATGGCAAACGCGATTGGCGATCCAGCGCAATAACAGTAAGTCGGTTATTTTTCAACGTGATCAGTGGATGAAATAGATACTTTTCCAGAATAGAACGCAGCACGATGGACAGGTGAAAGGTGATCGATTCCCATTCATTTTCCGAGCTATTCCAGCGTACATCCTGCGGATTCTCAATCTCAATTAGGCAGACGCGGTAGTGCCATTCGTTCATCAGATTAAAATCAGGTCCGACCAGACCTTTGAGCCGATTCTCATCTTCCAATCGCCCGTTGATCAATTCCTCAACCCATAGATTCTCCGAAAAGAGACGGCGTTCTTCCATATAACGAGTACGTAGCAGCTCCTGCGCAATCGATAGTGCAGCCGAATCCAGCAGCAGACAATCATATTCCTGTGGACGATGCGGGCAGACCATCATAATGTACGCCCATGTCTGATCCAGCGCGCCTACCGGCTTGAGTACCAGCGTACGTGTATCCAACTGGCGGAAATAGGGAGCAGCATCATGCGGTACACCGTCCATCCCCTCATTAAATTGCGCAAACTGCTCTAGCAACTCCTGCTGCCGTTCTGGTGCAAGTGCTGGATAAAATAATGGCTTGCCATCCAGCTGTAGATAAACAAGCTGATGCTCCGTACTCTTGTGCAGGAGGTGTAGTACTTTGCCAGTGCCTTGCGAGCTGAGGGTTAATCGGTTGAACTCACGCGAAATACTTTCCAATTCCTGTAGCATCCGGTGATGACGATTGATAATGAGCGAATGCAGATCGAGCGTAATATCCACAAAGCGGACCGTCTTTGTGAATACAATCAGCGGAAAATCATGCTGATCCGCCAGCTCCATCATCTCTACTGGAATGGAAGTAAAATAATCACCTAATTCAATACAGAGACATGCCGCCTTTTTCTGAATTAAGCTGTGCATGAAGGATAATGCGGATTCCGTATCGGTATGAAAGCCCAGCCCTGTCGTCAAGATCATCTCTTCGCCATGAATGAGGCTTTCAAAATTAGCGCTTTCCAGCACATGCACCCAGCGGATCGCTCGGTACAGCCCATTTGTCCCTCCTACTACCTGCGCCTCGGTAAACAACGGTCGTTGCAGCGCATCCTCCATTGTAAACATGCGATGTCCATTCATTGTATGCTCCCCCCATCGGTTTGAATGGTTCACTTCCCGCCTTCCGGTACCCGTCAAAAAATAGACTTTTGAAATTAGACAGTCTGTCTAGTGTAATAAAACCAGCAATTGACTATAGTTTGTATATTATATGTTAGTATATATAACTTATAAGAACAGTTATATAGTTGTATGGATTCATTATAGGATATAAAGAGATATATTGTGATGGATTTTTTGACTATTTATTTGAATTTTATTATTTTATGTTATTTTAGTTTACATTACTTGTTTTTATTTTGCAGGATAGACAGGGAGGCTGACCGATGAATCATTCTTCACCATTGACTACATTTTCGCCAGATATGTTTATGCATAACTTTGCCGAGGCTGAGCCTGGACTGTCGCGTAAGGGAGCGATGGAAGAATCGAATCGCTGTCTCTACTGCTATGATGCGCCTTGTATTAAGGCATGCCCAACCAGCATCAATATTCCTTCTTTTATTAAACGAATCGCGACCGACAATCTGCGTGGAGCCGCTACAACGATTATGGACTCGAATCCAGTCGGTGCTAGCTGTGCACGCGTCTGTCCGACCGAGGAATTGTGCGAAGGTGCATGTGTGTTGAATGACGCTTCCGCTCCGATTCAGATTGGATTGTTGCAGCGTTATGCAACCGACTGGGCGATTGAAAGCAAGGCAGAATTGTTCAAGCCTGGACGAAGTACTGGATATAAAGTTGCGGTGGTGGGCGGCGGTCCTGCCGGTCTGTCAGCGGCACGCGAATTGGCGCGTAAAGGATTTGACGTTGTTATTTATGAAGCGCGCGACTTAGCAGGCGGATTGGATACATACGGCATCGTCTCCTTCCGACTGCCACAATCCATTTCATTGTGGGAAGTGGAGCAGGTGCAAAAGCTCGGTGTGGAGATCAAAACAGGCATGCGTGTCGGTACCGATATTAGCGCCGATGAATTGCTGGAACAATACGATGCGGTCGTACTCGCTGCCGGTATGGGCTATGTACCGCCGATCGGCATCGAAGGGGAACAGCTAGATGGCGTATACGATGCAATCAAGCTGGTGGAGCAGACCAAAACGGGATTGCCTTCCGTCAATCTGATCGGGCAGCAGGTCGCTGTGATCGGTGCAGGGAATACGGCGATTGATGCCGCTACCTGCTCGGTTCGTCTCGGCGCCGCCAATGTAAAAATGATCTATCGCCGCACCCGCGAGGAAATGACGGCATATGATTTTGAATACGAGTTTGCCAAGCAAGAAGGCGTGGAGTTCCGCTGGCTGACCTTGCCGAAGCGTATTGTTGGTGATGAGAGTGGGAAAGTAACGCATCTGGAATGTGTGCAGATGACGTTAACTGGCGAAACCGGCAAAGATGGACGACTCGTTCCAATGCCAGTGGCGGGTTCGGAGTTTCTATTACCAGTCGATGCGGTTGTAACAGCCATCGGTCAGGAACGTCAAAAGGGACTGATTGAACAATTCGGGCTTCATCATACATGGGGTGTGGTGGAGGTAGACGATGTAACATACCAAACATCCAATCCGAAAGTATATGCTGCGGGCGATATTATTTTTGGAGCTGGACGAGGTGAGGCAATGGTCGTATCCGCTGCCCAGCAAGGCAAGGATGCCGCCCATGCGATCGTTCGCCAGCTATTGCCTCAGCAGGATCATGTGATCGGCTCGGCTGTGTAATCTTTGTAAGCAATAAGGACCGTATGGAATGGCTTATACATGACTGGAGGAATTTGATTATGGCAGATTTGAGTATTGATCTTGCAGGTATCCGTTCGCCGAATCCGTTCTGGCTCGCTTCAGCGCCGCCGACCAATACAGGCTATCAGGTGCAGCGTGCCTTTGAAGCTGGTTGGGGTGGTGCCGTTTGGAAAACGCTAGGTGATCCGATTATCAACACCTCCTCTCGCTTTGCTGCTGTTAGCTTTAATGGTCAACGGGTGGCTGGCTTTAACAATATTGAGCTGATTACCGACCGTCCGCTGGATGTGAATTTGAAGGAAATCTACGAAACGAAAAAGCGGTTCCCCAATCATGCGATTATCGCTTCGCTAATGGTGGAGCCGAATCAGGAGAAATGGCATGAGATCGTCAAGCGTGTGGAGGATGTCGGTGTAGACGGGCTGGAGCTGAACTTCGGCTGTCCACACGGAATGGCAGAGCGTGGGATGGGGGCGGCATCTGGTCAGCAGCCCGATCTGGTTGAAAAGCAGACCTACTGGGCGAAAGAAGTCGCCACTACGCCAGTAATCGTGAAGCTCACGCCTAATATCACAGATATTACAGTCGTCGCCCGTCATGCGGTTCGTGGTGGTGCTGACGCAATCAGTATGATCAATACGATCAACAGTCTGGCTGGTGTCGATATTCATACGTGGAATACGATTCCGCATGTAGGTGGTCAGGGAGCACACGGCGGTTACTGCGGTCCGGCAGTGAAGCCAATTGCGCTGAATATGGTTGCCGAATGTGCGCGTAACCCCGAGATTAATGTACCTATCTCCGGTATCGGCGGTATCGGTACGTGGCAGGATGTAGTTGAATTTATGCTGATGGGTTCTACCGGTATTCAAGTATGTACCGCCGCCATGCACCACGGCTTCCGCATTGTCGAGGATATGATCGACGGATTAAGCAATTATTTGGATGAAAAAGGATTGGCATCGGTATCTGAGCTGGTTGGACGCTCGGTGCAGAAATATTCCAACTGGGGCGATCTGAACCTCAACTATCAGGTGGTTGCCCGCATCAATCAAGATAACTGCATCAATTGCAACAAATGCCATATCGCCTGCGAGGACTCTTCGCATCAATGTATTGATATGCTCACCAATGCCGAGGGCAAAAGCATCGTACAGGTACGCGAGGAGGACTGCGTTGGCTGTAATCTCTGCTCTATCGTCTGTCCAGTCGATGATGCAATCGACATGGTAGCCGTCGATAGCGGATTGCCGCCGATGACATGGAATGAACGTCAACGCACGATTGCCTCACTCAATGATTCTCACACCGTGGAGGTTATGTGATGAAAAAAATCATTAAAAACGGTACCATTGTCACCGCAGCCGAAACGTATACTGCCGATCTGATGATCGAACATGGAATCATTACTACGATTGCTGTACAGCTGGATGCGCCGGACGCCGAGATTATCGACGCTTCCGGCTGTTACATTTTCCCCGGTGGCATTGATCCGCATACCCATCTAGATATGCCGTTTGGCGGGACGACGACTGTGGATGATTTTGAATCGGGTACAAAGGCTGCTGCATTCGGCGGAACAACGACTATTATTGATTTCTGCCTGACCAATAAAGGAAAAAGTCTGCAAAGCGCTGTCGATACGTGGCATGCCAAATCCCACGACAAAGCTGTGATCGATTATAGCTTTCACCTAATGATCTCCGAGATCAACGATGAGGTGCTAGCCGAATTGCCGGTTATTATGGAAAACGAAGGCATTACGTCGTTTAAAGTATTCATGGCGTACAAAAACAGCTTTCAGGCGGATGACGGAACCCTGTACAAAACGCTGCAAACCGCCCGCCGTGAAGGAGCACTGGTCATGGTACATGCCGAGAATGGCGATGTGATCGAGTTTCTGATCGAACAGGCACTTGCCGCCGGGCAGACCGATCCGATCTACCATGCACTCACTCGTCCACCGGAGCTGGAAGGCGAAGCGACTGGACGCGCCATCTCTCTGACTGGACTGACCGATTCACAGCTGTATGTCGTACATGTCACCTGCGCCGATGCCGCACTCAAAATCGCCGAAGGGCGTAAGCAAGGGCTACGCATCTATGGAGAAACCTGTCCGCAATATCTAGTACTGGATCAAACGTATCTGGAAAAGCCGGACTTTGAAGGTGCCAAATACGTCTGGTCACCGCCACTACGGGAGAAATGGAATCAAGATGTGCTGTGGGATTGTCTGTGGAATGGCAGTCTGCAAACGATCGGCTCGGATCAATGCTCCTTTGACTTTAAAGGGCAAAAGGAGCTGGGACGCGGCGACTTTTCCAAAATTCCGAACGGCGGTCCGATCATTGAGGATCGGTTTAGTATTCTCTATTCCGAGGGCGTTGCCAAAGGTCGTATCTCGCTCAACCAGTTTGTGGCGATGGTATCGACGACCAGCGCCAAGCTATTCGGTATGTTCCCGCAAAAGGGTACACTGTCGATTGGCAGTGATGCAGATATTGTTATTTTCGATCCGAATGTCAAGCGGACGCTGTCCGCTGCTACCCATCATATGAAGGTGGATTACAGCGCCTTTGAAGGAATGGAAGTGACGGGCGAGCCAGTATCGGTGCTAAGTCGCGGGGAGTTTGTCATTCGCGATAAAGAGTTTGTCGGTACACCGGGCAGTGGACAGTATTTGCACCGTAATCGCTTTGAAGCAGCACCTACAACGGAGCTGAAGATGATGCCGGAAACAGAAATTAGCGAAGGAGTGATGTAATGTCCGCCTTTGCCGAATTTGAAAAGGAAAAAATGCAGATCGACGAGATTATGGCACAGGGCTATATGGTGCTTGCTATCCGTGAAAATCTGGATGGTGCGCTAATCGTATTCGCCCGCAGCAACAACTCCAAAGATCAGACGCAGCTACAACTGCTAACTGCCGATGCACGCAAGTATGTTACTAGTCTGTTATTCGCTAAACGGGAACAGGTGCAGTCGAGATAAGAATACTCATGGTTTCTGGCATGATAAAGTCTTACATGGATACAATACGTTACACTCGCTGACTTTGGCTTCTTGCTTCTTGCTTCTTGCTTCTTGCTTCTTGCTTCTTGCAAATGATAGCTTCTTCTACTGCACTATGCTTGTTCACAAGATTTCGATTCACCTTGGTTTTCACGCTCGATTTGTCGTTTCCTTCTTCATGCCCCCAACATGAAAAGGTGCGATAAATCGGGCTTTTTTCATGTTTGTGCAATGAATTTGCCTGAAACCGTAACCATATGGACATTGTGATCGTCTATACTTAGAAGGCGCGTTGTCCTATGCTTATCCACGATTCCAATACAAAGGAGTGTATCAACATGGAAACCAACCGCAAAATCATGACGCTGACTGCAACTGTGCTACTTGGACTGATGCTCGGTGCCTGTAGCGATACCGCCAGCAACACCGCAACACCATCGGCAACGACACCAGCACCATCCAATGAAGCCACTTCTCCAGAAACTACGACGGAAACCAGTGATCCTGCCGCTAGCAATGAAGGTACAGAAACGCCTATAGCGACAGATAACGAAAGTACCAACAACTCATCAGGTACTACGGAACAAACGGACGCGCGCCCAGATTCTCAATCTTTTGAGATGCTGACCAAAGATGGACTGAAGAAATTTCCTGCCACTTTGAAAAAAGGGAATGGCTATTCCTTGTATGTATTTGACGGATTTACTTTTGATAGTAGCGCCAATCAGCTTATGATGACGGACAAACCTCGTAATACGGCTAGCATCGAAAAGCTGTCGTCTAAAATCAATTTGGATGATCTGCGCAAACAAGGCAAAGCCGAATTGAAAAAGCACGGCGAAGTCAAAGAATATAGCGGTGATCTATTAGCTGAAAGTCCAATGAGCCGAGCGCATTTTGTCCTACAAGCAATTAGTCAGGAGGACAATTCCACCTACGAATATATTGTGTGGCAACCGGAAGGTGAAAACGGCTATATTTTCCATACGGTTATTCCAGAAGGCGAAGATGCAGGCACCATTGAACAGAAACTCACCACTTCGTTGTCTACGATCAAAGCCGAATAACCATAGCAACACAATTATACGCAAAAGCCCCTTATCACCTAAGGGGCTTTTTTGCTATACCATCTTTCATTTTACCTATTACAGATACTAGGCATATCCAGCCTACCCATATCGCCGAATAACCAGCCTACGATGACTGTTGCTTATAAGCTGTAAGAATATTTATTCCTCATAGGCAGCGTCTAACTCGATAATATTCCGATCCGGGTCCAAAATATAAATTTGCGCAAAGCCCGCGACACTATGCGGTCTTGCTTCATAATCTACACCTTGCGCATCCAGCCATTCTAGCGTACCACGGTAACTACCTACCCAGATCGCCACATGCCCATCCGTCGAATCAATCTCGCCTTTGCGCAGCGTCTCTCCCTGCGGCTGTTCGATTAAATGCAGCTGCTGACTGCCCAACCCATACCAGATACCGACCGAATCAAACGGCGGACGCTGAATCTCCTGCAATTGCAGTACACCTGAATAAAATTGCCGCGACACTTCAATATCGCGTACCGCCAAACTTGCATGATGAATAGATTGAAATTCAATCATCTCGTCACTCCCCCATGTGTAAAAGGCTAAGATTACGGATACTCCACTGTTCCCTTTACGGCAATATGCCTGCCCTTCCGGTCTTCTAGTACACGGACAGGCACATGGATGCCTTCCTGAAACTTGGCACGATGAATACTGTATACCGTCACCACCGCTGTCGCTTCAAAGGGCAGCTGTGTCGGCTTTTCAATGCGCATATGCAGTGCCAGCTCTGGCTGCCCAGAGCGATAATTGCCCGTCGGCGTCAAATCCAAAATTAGCCCACGCGCTGTATATCCCTCCTGCACAATGCGCTCAGTCAGATTCCCCCGCCGCTGTAGGGCAGGCAGCACAATAATCGCCAGCGCGAACAGCACCAGCAGTCCAGCGCAGCAAAGCACCAGTATGAGCGGAGTCATCCTCTTCCCTCCTATCGCCATTTCATCTCAACGACATATTCCTCGGTATTGCTCTCAATCGAGCCGTTTAATCTCAAAGCTGTAAAAGGTCGTTTCAAATCCACGATCCATCGGGCTTGCCGTGTACATGCCTACTCGCAATGGCTGCCCTGTTGGACAATCCAGATGAGCGATGCGTAGCTGCTCCCACTCCTGCTGCTTGCCCGGAATTCGGAAGTACACAAAAAAGTCCTCGCCTTCCCGCTTCACTCGGAATGACAGCCGCTCTGTGAAAATCTGCTGCTCCATATCGCGGGTCGACCAATCCGAGAAGCCTAGCCGCGTAACGACTGCGCCCAGATGACACGGTCCATCCGTTATGTACTCAATCGACGTCTTCAGCCAATTGTCTCGGTCGATGCCGATAAACAACCCCGACTGGTCAAAGGTACTTTGCGGCTTCATGCTCAGCTCCACCGTCGCGTCAAAGTCGCCCTTGATCTCATCATACAGCACATGACCATTATATCGTTCAAATCCGTAATGCGTTTTCAGCCAAAAATCACTATCTGGCAGACTACGCACAACCAACTGTTCATCCTGTACCTGCTGACTTTCCGGTGGAAACATTGTTTGTAGCCGATCTGTATTATACGGAATATATTGCATGCTCTCACCTCATTCATTTGTACAGTACATAGTGTTACTCTGTATATTAACCGATGTCACACCTTTCAAAAAAGCGCTAAAAAGGGTATCTTAGATATAGACTGGAAATAGCCAAGCGCTGTATTTCCAAAAAACGAGTTAAAGGTGTGTCATACGTGCGAATCAATAAATATATTAGTGAGTCTGGAGCGACTTCCCGCCGTGGGGCGGATAAATGGATCAACGAAGGCAAAGTAACGATCAACGGCGTCATTGCCGAACTCGGCAGCCAAGTGCAGCCCGGCGACGATGTACGCTACAACGGCAAACGAATCGGTGCCGAGCAGAAAAAAGAGCATGTGTACATTGCACTCAACAAACCGGTTGGTATCACCAGCACGACCGAGCGGCATATCAAGGGCAATATCGTCGATTTTGTCAATCATCCCCTGCGCATTTTCCATATCGGACGCTTGGACAAGGATTCCGACGGATTGATTCTGCTGACCAATGACGGCGACATCGTCAACGAGATTTTGCGTGCGGAGAACAAGCATGAGAAGGAATATATCGTCACCGTGGATCGTCCAATCACGCCAGCTTTTCTAAACAAAATGGCATCCGGTGTAGAGATTCTGGATACCGTTACCTTGCCGTGCAAAGTGACCCAGCAATCCAAATATGTATTCAAAATCATTCTTACGCAAGGCTTGAATCGTCAGATTCGCCGGATGTGTTCGGCGCTGGGCTATGAGGTGCATGGGCTGCGCCGTACGCGTATCATGAATATCCGTCTTGGTAGCCTGCCGATTGGCAAATGGCGTGATCTGACGGATAAGGAACGAGAGCAGCTGTTTAGCGATCTGGATTATACGCCACGTCCGCTGTAATGCTTTAATATTATACAGATGCAACACGTATGAAATGATGCAGATACCGTAATAGAATGTAACTATGCGGATACGAATAGAAAAGTGATACGAAAAAAGCTGCTGTCCACAATGGAAGCAGCTTTTTTCGTATGACGGCTATAGAGCAATGCCATGATATAGCCTATACATAATTCACAGTTGATACATCCAATTGGATGGTCGTCCCCTACAATGGTTAGCCTGTTTCATATTGTTGGCTAACTAGGGGCATGGTCTGTGATCAGGGACTTATTTATAAAAGACTTTCTCCATATTGTAACGCGCCTGTAGGCTATTAATGATATACGTCTCATAAATCTCGCGCTCTGTCGCATCCTCTACCACACAAACGTCGATCCGAGTCACTTCATCGCGGTGATTCTTGATCGGCGATACGGTATCTTCAAAATGCTTTTTGATGCGTGGTCTGAGCTTACGTGCTTTGCCGACGAACAGCAGTTCATCCTGCTCGTTGTAGAACATGTAGATGCCGCCCTTTTCACGAGTAATCAGGTGAAAATCGGTAAATC
The DNA here is from genome assembly GCF_040719145.1 of Paenibacillus sp. JQZ6Y-1. Taxonomy (NCBI): domain Bacteria; kingdom Bacillati; phylum Bacillota; class Bacilli; order Caryophanales; family Paenibacillaceae; genus Paenibacillus; species Paenibacillus kandeliae. The sequence goes on along the minus strand of NZ_JBFDUZ010000002.1, from coordinate 561,733 downwards.
CATAAATATGGCTCAACTGTGGATTGCTTTGCTTAGTAATGGATACATCCACTTCAGGAATTGTAATTTGAATCAAGTGGGGGTCACTTCCTTTTTCAATATAGGTGTTCATCCTATCATAAATGAGGCGGAATAGATACGGTTATCCCTTCACATACCCATGCAATCGTACTTCGCCAGAAATATATTCGCCAAGATACACTTCGTTTAGTCCGTTAAAGTTACCTTCGCGCACACGTTCATGCAGCCAGTCCATATCCTTGTGGATCAGATCAAGCACATCCTGATTCGCCTGTCCGTCCACGATGATCGGATAACGGATCGTCTCATCGCCGTACTGGATCACGGACAGCTGCCCATTTTGCTCCAATATCGCGCGTTTTACCGTTTGGATCTCATAAATACCGCTGGAGCGCAGCTTGAACATCAGCTCATTGGCGGACATGCCGCAGCGGAGACATTCGCCCACATCCACCTTGCCGTTGGCGATCAGCGTGACAGGTCTGCCATCGACGATGCGTTTGATATGACGATTGTGCTCCTTGAGAAATTTAATAATAAACACCAGCAGCGTCCAAATGATCAGCACAAGAAAAAATTGCAACGGCTTGACCGATTCATTGTAAATGACACCGCCGATAATGCCACCGAGTACATAATTCTGCACCTGATCCATCGCCGAGGTGGGAGCCAGATTGCCCTTGCCCATCAGATTGATCTGGAAAATCAGGCAGAGAATGCCCAGCGCGAGTTTGATCATAACGGGGTAGTACGTGTCCATGTGGGGCTTATCTCCTCTACTTGTTTACTTGTCGACCAGTTGAATGTCGGGATTGACCAGATGCACTTCCTGCAACGTATAGGCGCTCATGTCAGAATTAAAACGTGCGGAATAATAGGCGTCTGGTGTTTTGACGATGATGTCGTCACTGAGTGTGGTCGAGTTGACGCTGATCGTCGTCTCATCCAAACTCTGATCTCTGGCGAGTTGGTGCATGAACTGAACCATTTGCGAGTATTTGGAATAGGTGCTCTGATCTTGGGTATAGTCGGAGTACTGCACACCGAGCAGGAAGACGATGACCAGCAGCAGGATGATGCTGAGGTCGCGGTACTTGGTCTGGATGCGATGGTGCAGGTAGAGAGAGAATACGACCAGCAGGATGATGAGTGCGACAAAGATGACGATGTATTTGAGGTAGAGATTGATGGTGGATTGTCCTTCTAGGTAGGTGATGGTGTAGAAGTTCATGTAAACCTCCTTTCACAGTTTATTATCTATTTTATTATAAAACAAAGAAGCTCCCTAATATTTTACTAGGGAGCTTCTTTGTTTTATAATAAAAAAATAAAACAAAAATAATAAATACTCTAATTATCACTTTCTAAAATATTTTTAACAATTTTAAATCTTCGTATTCTTTTTGTTTTATTTTGAGTTCCTTCAGAACTTAACCGCTTATATTCTTCTATTTCTTCCAATAGTTCATCATTAAATAAATTGTTGTTGGCAGAAGAATCATTATATATTTTTATGAAATTTTCTATTTTAGATAAGTGTTTAACTTGAATATTATCGTACTTTTGAATAATATAATAACTCACAGTAATGAAGATATATAAATGTGTGAGTTTAGTGATAAATTCTTTCACCGCTTTTGAAATGGATATAATTTTTTCTATTTCTTTAATTAACTGTACAAATAGTTTTTTATCTTGCTTTGATTCTTTGTATACCTCGTTAAACATATCATATACCTTATTTATATTAGTTTGATTAGTATCTCCCTCAATTCCTTGTCTAAAAAATATCAGCACATTGCTTATAAATTGTATATCTTGCATTCTGCGAATTTGATGCTCATTAAATACTTTATATTTGTTCCAAAAGGGAAGAGCAGAAATTTCTTCAGCAAGTTCAAGAAACTTCCCATTAAATTCTGCGTTTCTTAGTTCTTGAGGATTCAGAGACAGATTGGTGCTATTTAATCTCAAAAACATAGTTACAATATCTTGTCTCTCTAATTCAGACCGTATAAATCTTATCGAAAACGGATAATCCCATATAGATTTTTTCTCATCTTGAGTTAGATCTTGAAATCCTCTTTTATCATAAGTTGCAGACAACTTGAATTTTCCGTCTATAAAATCCAAAACAGCTCCAATTCTCTGTTGACCATCTACAATACTGTATATGGTATCTCCAGTATCAGCATTAGTCTCTATCCCCCATAAATATATTTCAGGAATAGAATAGCCTAATAAGATAGTTTCTATCAATTTCACTTGATGTTTTTTCAACCAAACATATTTTCGTTGAAAACTATTGTCGACTTTGAGTAATTCTTTTCTCATATTATCTACCAGCCATTTTACATCTCTTGTTTCATTTTTAATTAAGTCTATTTTTCTACTAACCAATTTTCATCCTCCTAATTTAGATTTTAAAAATCTTATATTTCTTGTATAATAATTTTTCACAGCATTCCAAGACTCAAATATTCTATAATTGATATCATGTTCTATATCAAATTCCGTTTGTAAATCCTTCTTAAATTCGGACTCCAATTTGCTCCATTCTTTATATACTTCGCTACTTAAATCAAAACCATTAAAAACAATATATTTCTGAAAAATGGCTTTAGTCACATAAGTATATTCATTAATTGGCTTGACGTTATTGAAATGTATATCAGAATATGCCTGCCAAAATTGTTCAAACTTCTCTCGTGAGACAACTACTATATCCAGATCAGATTTTTCATGAAACGCCTTAAAGTTTTTACTCGGAGAAAAACTAAACCCTGTCTTTGCACTTCCAAAGATAGCTACATCATTAAAATGAACCTTCAATTTTCCACTTACAAAATCCTTCAAATCATCATATTTTTGAGAATAATCCGTTTGTGCTAGATATTCTTCAAAATACCAAACTTTATTGCCGAGTAAATAGGTTCTATATACATAATCAATATCTTTTTCTAAAATATCTGTTTTTATAATTTGCAGGTCCAATTAGATTTTCCCTCCTAAAATAATTGGAATTAAATCCCCTTAAATGAATATATCACTATGCGAACTTATAAAAAAACATTATACAACAATAGATACCTTATAAGCTAGATAAAGAAGTGTTTTTATTTACAAAAATTGGTAAATATAGATAAAAATTGTATTATATTTTCCCTCTGCTTAGATATTCACGAATATATTATTGATAAATCAAAAAAATTTAATCTGCGATGCTAATTAAAACTATGTCTGCATTAAGCTTCCTCCTAGATTAATTTTAAACCTGATTAGCCCTTTGTGCTAAGAAAGTAAACGAGCACAAAAAAAATATCTCCCCTACTCTCATTATCACATTTTTTAGCAGACAAAGTTGACAGAACTCATTTAGTTTTTAAATTTAAAAGTCAACAAATATAAACTAGTATATGGATGATAAAAGCCTTTCTCTATAATGCGATTAGCTTGCGTAAAGTCATTAGTTCATGTTTTAGATATCCAAACTGCTTTTTAAATGTATTTTTTAATTTGTCCTATCATATTTATAATAAGTACATGTGAATCTAATTATTATTTTTCAAACACAATTTAAATATGCTTAAAAAATGATAAACGACCTTTTAAAAAAAATAAAAGGTCGTTTGACATATAATAAGTTAATTCCTATTCCCACTCAATCGTTGCTGGTGGTTTCGAGGTAATATCATACACAATCCGGTTCACGTTATCCACTTCATTGACAATACGCACCGAGATCTTCTCCAGCACATCCCAAGGGATACGCGCCCAGTCGGCAGTCATACCGTCGATGGATGTTACCGCACGAATACCTACTGTATACGAGTACGTACGCGCGTCACCCATAACACCAACGCTCTTCATGTTCGGCAGCGCTGTGAAGTATTGCCAGATTTCGCTTTCCAGACCTGCCTTCGCGATTTCTTCGCGCAGGATATAGTCGGAGTCACGAACGATGGTCAGTTTGTCTTCGGTTACTTCGCCGAGTACACGGATCGCCAGACCTGGACCTGGGAACGGTTGGCGCCATACGATGGCACGTGGCAGACCGCATTCTTCGCCGACTTTACGTACTTCGTCTTTGAACAGGGTTTTCAGCGGCTCAACGAGTTCAAAGTCCATATCTTCCGGCAGACCGCCGACGTTATGGTGAGATTTGATCGTTTGGGCTGTTGCTGTACCACTTTCCACGATGTCGGTGTACAGTGTACCTTGTGCCAAGAAAGCAAAGTCGCCCAGTTTTTTGGATTCTTCGTCAAATACATAGATAAACTCGTTACCGATGATTTTACGTTTTTTCTCTGGATCGTCTACGCCTGCCAGTTTGGACAGGAAACGCTCTTGTGCGTCGATTTTGACAACCTTCATATCGAATTTACCAACAAAGGTCTCCATTACGCTCTCGGCTTCGCCTTTACGCAGCAGACCGTGGTCGATGAACATACAAGTCAGCTGGTCGCCAATCGCTTTGTGCAGCAGGATCGCTACAACAGAGGAATCTACGCCGCCGCTCAGTGCGCACAGTACGTTTTTGTTACCGACTTGTTTGCGAATATCTTCAATGGTATCGTCGATGAAGGTTTGCATGCTCCACTCGCCGTGACATTGACACACTTCATATAAGAAGTTGCGGATCATTTCGTTACCGAATACGGAGTGACGCACTTCTGGGTGGAATTGGACAGCATACAGACGGCGCGCTTCGTTGCTCATGGCAGCGATTGGTGCAGACTCGGTGCTAGCATCCAGTACAAAGCCTTCTGGCAGACCGACTACGTGGTCACCGTGACTCATCCATACAGTGTGACTGTGTTCCATTCCTTTGTTCAGCGCGCAATGCGGCATGAAATCCACATCGGATTTGCCGTATTCACGTTTTGCGGAGCGTTCTACTTTACCGGACAATTGTTGAGCCATTAACTGCATACCGTAACAGATACCGAAGATTGGCACATTCAGATCATAAATTGCTGGGTCCACGTGCGGTGCATCTTCCGCATACACGCTGGATGGACCACCGGAGAACACGATCCCTTTCGGGTTCAGTTCGCGGATTTGTTCAACAGGGGTATTAAAAGGCAAAAGTTCGCTATATACGCCAAGGTCGCGGATACGTCTTGCAATCAACTGATTGTATTGTCCACCAAAATCAAGGACAACGATTATTTCATTTGGACTGTTCATTCATGTGCCTCCCACTTTTCAATGAGTCTAATTATACCTATCCCTAAAAGAGACCGTCAAGGCTTGTCGTATCTAGATTTGATCATTTTTCAAATGATCTCATTATTTTTTTCATAGTAGCTAAATGAGAAGCACGGATATGGCAGTAACATCTAGCTAGAAGGGAGCATCTTATCGAAGGAAGTCGATGAGAAAGAGTCACCTGTACCGATCTGATTCGTACGTAGATACTGAAATACAATCACTCCCAGCATTCTGGAGTAATCTCCACTCTGTTTCTAAACTTTCCATCGGACAGGATAAACCGTTATGATAAGAATCTAGTATTTGGAAGAATACACGTATTCTATAAGTATCTTACAATAATGAAAATCAAAGGAGCTTAATGTGAACGTATGTCTGCTGATTCACGGATTCACCGGAGGAGAGCATGAAGTATCTCCATTAGCTGAATATTTAGAAACGCAAGGGTACAAGGTCAAACGATTCACTTTGCAAGGGCATGGTGGCACCAAAGCCGAGCTTCGAGACGCCACTCGTCATCATTGGATAGAGAGCGCCGAGACTGAATTAAAACAATTGCTCATTACGTCTTCCCACATACATCTGATTGGCTTCTCTACAGGCGCACTCATTGCGGCTCATCTGGTGATGAAGTATCCGAATCAGATTTGCTCATTAACAATGCTGGCTGCGCCTGTGTTCCCACTCAATCCGCAGCAGATTATCCGAACGCTGTCGAAGTGGTCCATGGTAAAAGCGTATATTCGCAATATGTTCGTTGTGCCTTCCAGAGCAACACGTGAATTTTATCGGATCGTTCACGAATCCTTTACGATCTATCCGCATATCCATATCCCTACACTGATTGTGCAAGGTGATCAAGATCATCTTGTCAAACTCAAAAGCGCTTCGTATCTGGCAGAGCATCTAGGCACACCGCATACGAAAGTAGTGATTATACCTGCCAGCGGACATCTGGTCTGTTATGCTGAGCGTAAAGGCGAGGTATTCGAGGCTGTGCAGGATTGGATCGATAGCCATCCTGTTACGTAGTTAGCGTTAAGCGATGCTACTGAGATAGTAATGGCACTATCGCCCACCTGCACTTGTGCGATCCTTCAACTCGCGTTACACAGATATTGTATACTATACATATCTGACTGGAAATTTCCGTTATTATAGAAGAAAATAGAAGAAAACGGTTGCCCCATCTTATTCGGACATGGGCACAGAAATGCCACTTCCTTGTACTATACTGAGGATCATTCTAGCTTGTGGAGGCAATCTCATGGGAATTGTAGAATATTTGGAATCATTATTTACTCATCACGGCTATCTGGTATTGTTTCTAGGTCTGCTGTTGGAATTTGTCGCTCTTCCTTTTCCGGGCGAAACGACGATGGCATATGCAGGCTATTTGTCGTATTTGGAGCATTTGCATTTTGGATGGTTACTCCTGTGCGCCTTTGCTGGAACGACGATCGGGATGACCATTACGTATTTTATCGGGAAAAAGGCAGGCTTACCGTTTATGCGCAAATACGGGAAGTGGATTCTACTGCCAGAGCATAAGCTAGATAAGGCGCAAACTTGGTTTAACAAGTATGGGTATACGCTGGTGTTTGTCGGGTATTTCATTCCGGGGGTGCGGCATTTTACAGGTTACTTTTCTGGAATAATGAATTATAAGTTTTGGCGCTTTGCCGCGTATGCGTATAGCGGAGCGATGCTATGGGTGCTGGTGTTTCTGCTGCTGGGCAAGATCTTTGGACCACAATGGAATATGGTGTTTCACTGGATTCATGAGTATTCCTTTGAAGCGATTGCGGTTCTGGTTGGTCTAGTGTTGGCGGTAGTGATTGTGAAGTACCGCAGATGGCTGGGCATTCAACTGGTGAATCGGTTTGGGAAGAAGAAGTCGGATGAATAATCTACAATGTATTTTTTTAACATAAATAATCTATTAAGGAATTAGTTTCTATAAAATAGAAACTTTTTTCTTTTTTTAACGTCTAATCTATTAAGCAACACTAATTAGAAAGTACTTTTATAAGATTTAGGAGGAATACTTATGTTTAGAAAGAAAGCCTTAGCTTCACTACTTGGAATTTCAATTTCCACTATTGTTCTTCTTCCTTCGGTAACGCACGCCGCCGAATATAATGGAGACAATGCCTTTTTTAAAAACCAAGGTTTTTCAAAAACAAAGATTGCTGCCATGCCTTGGTATAATGATTCTTCTGTTGCTGGATTAGGGTATGAAACTATCCTAAGTAATGCTAGAGCCAAATGGGATGCCGCAGCTGCTGCTAACATCGGTTATTCAAAAGCTTCTTCTATGAGCAATGCTTCACTAAGATTTTACGCAACGAATGATGCAAATTTGGAATACTACGGAGTAGTAAAACCTTACGATTCATCTGGTAAATTGGTGACCGGTTCTCAAGTTGATAATCCTTCCGTCTCTTACTATAGCGCAAATTTAATAATGGCTAATAGAAACATTCAAACACTGAGTTCTTCTAATGAAGTACTAGATGTTGCGGTACATGAACTAGGACATACTCTAAATCTTCGCCATCAACCCGATGAAGCTAATTCCGTAATGGCAGCTACTCGAGTAACTAAATATGGTGGTCCAACATCTTTGGATTATGCAAATGTAGATTATAAGTACTAAATTTAAGGAGTGATTCACTTGAAAAAATTATTAATTGGACTCACATCGTTGGTAGCAATATCTGGTATAGTGGCAGCAAGCTTACATGAAACTACTACAGAAGCAAAACCAATATCTGTAGCACAGAATAAAACAACTATCTCTAATGATAAGAAGTATGAACTCGCTAGTTCTCATGCTAAAATCCCTTACTATGAAAATATTAATAGTCTAGCAGACCAATCAGATATTATCGTTACAGGTCATGCAGTAGACAAACAAAATGTTTATGAGATCAAAACCGACTCAGGAGAAGTCATAGACACAATGGGTAAAACTCCTTTTAAAATTGATAAGGTTGTAAAAGGAGAGATTGGAAATGGTAGTTTGATAACTGTTATGGAACATGGCAGAATTGATAATGGAGTATATGAGAATATTGAGGGTTATGTAAAAATGAATGACGTAGATCCCTATCTTCTTTTCTTACGTAAAACTGGAGAAGACACGTATACTGTTCGAGGTGTTTATCAAGGTAAATTTAATATACAAGAGCAACAAGCAGCACAACAATTCACAGCCAATACCATAACTTCTTCAGAATTAGAAAATTTAGATTATATTGGTGAGGATACCGAACATTTCAACACTCTCAAAACGGAAGCTATAAATGAATTTATAAAATAAGTTTTTGATAAAGACCGAACTCATCAATACGAGTTCGGTCTTTATCGTATTTCATCATGCTTGTCCTTGTACTGCCTGAAGCACCTTCTCAATATGCCCCTTCACCTTCACATTGCGCCATTCCTGCTGTAGATTCCCCTCTTCGTCGATCAGGAAAGTAGAGCGTACGATGCCTTCGTATTCCTTGCCGTACATCTTTTTCAATTGCCATACACCGTAAGCTTCGGCAACTGCGTGATCAGGGTCGGATAATAGTGGGAAGGGTAGCTCATGTTTGGCGACGAATTTGTCGTGGGAGGTAACGCTATCTGGGCTGATGCCTAGCACGACGGCGCCATATTGCTCGTAGCCCGCAGTACTGTCGCGAAAGTCGCAGGCTTCTTGGGTACAGCCAGTGGTGTTATCTTTCGGGTAAAAGTAGAGCACAACTTTTTTGCCACGGTAATCGCTCAGGGAGATTTCGTTGCCGCCGGATGCTTCCAATGTAAAATCCGGTGCAGGTTGTCCGAGTTGCAGTTCACTCATGAGTAAGTCTCCTTTTGAAATAAGATCAATAGCTCGGTATACATTGTATGTTTCTATCATAGTAGAACGGTGAGACGATGAAAAGTCAGCCTCATCTGTTTATCCTCACCTGCTGCGGTTTAAGAACGGCAAGGTGGCAATACAACGGAGATGAGCTGTTAGCGCGCTATCATGTTGAACGCGGTGAATTGCCTGTAGATTTGAATTGTTTTATGCGCTTCATGCCGGATTATTTGACGAGTAAGACAGGGCAGTGGGCACGCTGGGCGACTTTATGGCTGACGCTGCCGAGAACAAGCTCTTGCAGAGCATTCAGTCCACGGGAACCGATGACGATGAGATCGACGTTATGCTTGTGTGCATAATCGACAATCGTGGAACCGGGGTCGCCATTGATGGTGGTCAGCTTCGGCTCAATCCCTGCCTGATGGAAGGTGTCGAGGATCGGCTGTACCTTTTCCTGACGATGGTATTGGATCTCGTCGTGGCTGTGAGCATGCAGCACTTCGTCTTTGACTTTATCTGGATCGACGACGAACAGTACTTCCACGGTCGCCTGTGGATTCAATTGTGCTAGCTGGACGGCTTCGGTGGCAGCACGAACGGCATTGCTAGAACCATCGGCGGCAATCAGAATATGATTGTACATCATCAACACTCCTGTTCAACGGATGATAGGTGACTTGGATCAACGATAGGCGCTTATCTTATTCGTATCGTGCAGGTCGATCTGTATATCCATGTTATTCTTCTATTGTATACCCGCACAGCCGCTAATCCTACGCAAACGCACGTTGGTTGAACGAAAAAGATGGCTGATGCTATATGGAATAGTCTACATACTCATTTGAAAAGCATAATAAGAGCAGATATAATAGCAGGCAAGTAGCAAACTCGGAATAGATTTACAATAGCAAGCTCAGAAAAAAGCTAGGACATAACAACTTGGGATATAGCTATAATCTTTGTATAGTTCGATGCCATATTGGCACATGCCCATTATACATACACTGTCCAATACAATGTTGGCACGCGACCATTCATCCCACACTGTCTCATACAGTATTGTGTCCCTGCACCATCCAAATCTCTTGTTAAAGGAGGCAATCCCGTGAAGAAAAGAGTACTCTCTTCCCTGTCCGCAGGCGTCGGTTATTCAACCGCTGTGTTTTTTGCAGCGGGTGTCAACGGGATTGCTCTGTCCAAAACTGGATATTGCCGACTTGTGTGCAGGCTTTCTTTTCCCACAACCGTTGTCTACGAACGGAGTGGAACAGAAGCACCGGAACTGCACGCAGGTTAACGCCTGTGAACTCATTTGGTATAAAGCGTGAAACGTAACCACAGGACGTTGTTGCCTGTGGTTTTTTTGACGTGGTTTACAGCGTTGGTATGGGATGGCAGCATTGGGTGATACGGCGGGCAGAGTCTCAGATGTGGTAAGCAATCGGATATGGTAGTCAACAAGATGGCGGCAATCGTTCGTTGTCGCATGGCGAGGTTAGGATCTGCAATGCAGATGGGCTTGGACAACGCAATAAGCAAAAGGAGCGATGAAGTATGAAGACTATGATGCAAAATGAAACCATTCAGGTGCGATTGGTGCAGGTGGAGGATGCCGCACAACTGCTGGATATGGAAACCGCTAACCGTGAGTTTTTCCAACAATTTACCGGAGCACGGGAAGAATCCTTTTATACGCTAGAAGGACAGCAGGAATTGGCTCGTAAACGGATGGAACGAGCGGCGCAGGATGTTGGGTATTGGTTTGTGATTGTACACCGAGAGACGGAGCAGATCATCGGGCTGATTATGCTGACGGAGGTAGTGCGAGACAATTTGCAGAGCTGCTGGATTGGGTATTTTCTGAATCATCTGCATAATGGTAAGGGCATTATGACGGCGGCGGTGAAGATGGTGGTGGATTATGCGTTTGAGGAATTGCATCTTCATCGGCTGGAAGCGGGCGTGATGCCGCATAATATCGGGTCACTCCGCGTGTTGGAAAAGGTGGGCTTTGCACGCGAAGGCTTGGCTCGTAAAAATGTAAAGATCAACGGCGTCTGGCAGGATCATGTGACGCTGGGGATTGTGAATCCACGGGACTGATCCACGCATGACCACATAACAAAGCATCCCTTTCAGATAGCAGATGGGAAACCAGTACAGTTGGCGCCAATCCGCTTAGAAAGGGATGCTTTTTGTGTTGCTCATCATCGTAGCAAAATGAGCTGTTGATTGCGATTAGGTTGCGTCTGTTGTTGTGCTTGCTTCATCCGATGGTGCTGCATCAGAGGATGTGTCGGATGATGTGGATGAGGAATCAGATGCTGCGGAAGACGAGTCCGTCGCAGACTTATCGATCGTGTGCTGGGAACCAATCGCATTGTTCCAGCCTGCGTAGCCGGAATGTACCCACCAATGATCAGTATTCGGCTGCTGGGTGATGGTATAATCCCAATTTACATTTTTGTCTTCGACGGAGCCATCTTCATTGGTTCGTTTGTAGACTTGCGTCGCAGTCAACTGAATGCCGTCGCTACGGATATCGACGGAATCAAGATCAATAACAACCTTTTTCAGCTTGTACTTAGGCGCGGACGTGAATTCGTTCATCTCCCATGTCGCACGGTTGTAGTAATCCGAATCGGGATTCACATCTTTGAGCGCTTTAGGATTGCTTGTATTGATTGCTGTTGCCAGACTGTCGGACGCATTGTACACGATGTCCAGTGCCTTCTCCGCAATCGGCTGCTGCAATACTTTACTCAGATCGTAGTTTTGATCGTCTGTCGGTGTGACCGTCAGGTCGCCCTTGAGATCGACGCCTTGTACGCTAGTGCTAACGGTGAATTTGGCTTCCGTAGGTGCAGGGAAAATGGTCACATAGTCGCCCTGATCGCTGCTGACCGGTTTATCGTTCAGCGTGACCTTTGCATCGCCATCTGGCATTAGCAGTGTGATGGACGGAATCTTTTGCTGATCCAGCTCGGTTTCGTTTACACGCTTGACGTTGAAGGCTTTGACCGTTCCTTGCGCTGGTACACTTGCATAGGTTCCGTCGATGGTGGCAGTGTAATTGTAGACTGCTGGCCACAGATCGCTCAGTGTATCGCTGCTGGATGTCAGATCGCCAATTTTGAGCGTTGATTTGACACCTTCCTGCATATAAGATACGTCGTTGCCTACTTCTACTGGTTCGATGTGTACCGACCAGCGAGTACCGCGCCACGATTGTTCTGGTGCAAAGGTGATCCAACTAGAATCATTGCTGAGTACGGCTTGAAGCTGCTTTTTGAGCGCATCGGCAGCAGAAGCGCTATCTTCTTCATTGATCTTCGCTTCATCCAGTGCCTCGCTAATCTCATACTCGTATTCTTCGCGGGTATCTTCATTTTTGAGTGCTTCGGTCAGCAAAGCGATTTTCTGTTGATCATGCAGCGGTGAATCTTTGTCATCCAAATATGACGCCAGCTGACTAGCATCGCCTGCATTGACCGCAGCATTGAGTTTTTCTGCCAGCTGTTCTGGTGTACTCGGACCGTTCGTCAGACGCAAAATCAGGAATGCTGCCAGCGCCAGCACCAGTACACCGCCGCCAATGAACAGATTCCGCTTGGCTGTTTTGGATAATGGTGCTCGTGGTGCTGCCGGACTTGTTACCGGAATGTCGGACGCTGCTGGTGTATCCGCGGTCATCATCGCCGGTTCGTTGTCGGTCATGACGTTTGTATCGGTTGTTTCGGTTGTTGGATTGGTTTGTTCAATCGGGTGTCCGCATTGCTTGCAGAATGCCCAGTCTTTCTCCGTAGGAGTACCACAATTGCCACAATACATAGGGATGTCTCTTCCTCTCTGGTCCATAAAATGATATAGGCAGGCGCAGTTTAGAACATATCGCGCAGGCTGCTGACCATCTCATTACCAAACGAGTTGAACACCAGCAAAATAGCTACAATTTGAATCAACACAGTACTACCGATAAACCATACTGCACGCTCGCGTGACAGGCGGAACATCTCAATCCCTGCATACAGCGTGAGCATCAAAGAAGCGGTCAGTACAGTAAACAGCAACACAAACGAGAATTTCATCGTAACGAGCATCAGCAGAGTAGTAATGAGCAAGGCAGCTCCTGTTACCAGCTGCAAACCGCCCAGCTTCACCAGTGCATCTTTCCAATGAAGGCGCTGCGTCCCCAGCTTGTTGCCGATGAAAAAGACAGCTACTAGTAGGACCAACGTGGATACGATGGAAAGGATCAGCGAATGACCGACGATGGACATCGAGTCGCTGGCGGAGCGATACGTTTGATCATATTGATCAGCACCACCGAACATGCTGCTCAATTGACCGATCATCGCTTTGATCAATTGATGCTTGAATGCCCAAGCCCATAATACAAAGCCGATCAGGGAGACTGCGATGCCCATGATGCCATACAGCAAATCGCTGTCGCCGCGTAGTTGCAGGGCGGACATTGGATTTTTGAGCAGGTTTAGGATCTTATGCTTGTCCACTTTGGAAAGCTGCTCTCTTGCATTGTTGAGCATTGGTGCTGCGGATGGTGCTGGAGTGGATACGGTTGCCGCCGAAGCGGTTGAAGCTACTGGTACTGCTACAGATTGCTGTTTTGCTAAGCAAGTATGTACCTCATCTGTTCGTAGTTCTGTACCACATTGTGTACAAAAAGCCATAGTATTGCCCCTTTCAAATTTGGTTATTTAGAACTAGGTATTTATATCTATTTTATACCCGCCGTTTATAGTACCATGTTGAACACAGGATTTCCAACTATTTTTAAATTTAGAAAAAGAAGAAATGAACATTCTGCTTCGCCTATTGATTTCATATCTACTAACTTCGCTAGACAACTTATAAACGTACGATTCAGCACATTTCACAATTAAAAAATAATAGTATATTGAAAAAATGATACCAAATGATCGCGAAGCATCTATTTCTAAAATAGAGATAATAAAATTTAATTTTACACAATAAATAATCCCCTATCTTTTGGACATACGGACAAAAACCCATGCTGGCACTGAAACATTTATGTTTCTAGTGCTTTTTCTATTAACAACGATATCATACATCCATTTTTTAAAAGATATGACATTGTTTTATTTTTTTATAAAAAATACTAAATTATTGATTCATACGACCGAAATAAAATAACGGAGAACAGTGTTTGTTTTATACACAGTATTCATAAAACCTAACTGAATGAACGAGGAGCGCTCATCTTGAAATTAGTCAATCGTCAAAAATTAATCGCTACAGCCATTATCTTCGGTATTACAGCAGCACCATTTACGTCCCCCCTCTGGTCCCCATCTACAGCTTTCGCTGCAGAAACAGGTAGTTCTTCCATTGCGGAAGTACGCACACTTGGATTGATGACTGGTGGTGCTAAAGGCGACTTTATGCCCGATAAAGTGCTGACACGTGCAGAAATGGCTAAGATTCTGTGCAATATATTCGAACTGGATGTAAATCCTACATCCAAAACATCATATCTAGACGTATCCTCCGCCAATTGGAGTGCTCCCTATATAGAAGCCGTACAAGCAGCCGGATATATGGAAGGTACGGGCGAACTGTTCCATCCGAGCCAACCGATAACCCGTCAAGAATTGGTTACTTCTTTGGTCAAAGCGATGGACCTGCAAAGCGAGAACAGCGATGGTTCTTCCCCAAGCGCAATGGACATTGCACGTTCATACGGAATGGTTATTGCTGATAGCAACACAGATGTCAATGCACCACTTGATCGCAAAACCGGTGCCGATCTGTTCGTCCAACTGCTGGATCACCCCGTAGGTCAAGTGAATGCACAGGGCAACACCGTACGTGTCGGCAATATTCCATATACGATCAACGGCAGTCTGCAAGGATTGTTCGGCGTGGATAATGGGGCTGTATTGAAAGGTGCCAAGCTGGATATTGATCGCAGTCAGCGCACTGTCACTCATATCAACACCATCGTGCTGAACGCCAATGGCGGCGTCTTTGATGGTAAAGGCATTTCGTTTGACGGCAATCTGGTTGTAAACGGCTCGGTCACGTTGAAAAATATCCAATCGACTGGCAATCTGCAAATTAACGGTACCGGTGCGACTCCACTGACTGCGCAATTGGATAACAGCAGTTGGGGTAATGTAACTGTCTCTTCCCTGAACTCCATCATTCAAGCGTCTGGTAGCTCGACCATCGGCAAACTGACGCTGAACAATACGGCTACCGTTCAGACCCAAGGCAACGCTTCGATTCAGCAGCTTGCGATCCAACCGAACTTGAAGCAACTTACACTGGATGGCAACGTGAATGTACTGGATGCTTCTCAGTATGATGGTAGCCCACTGGTTACGCTTCAACCCGCTGCTGTCATCGGCAATATCACATTGTCCAAGGATAAATCCGCCAACGATGTCATCCGCAACTATATGGATCAGAAATCTGCCGTATCCAATATCAACGGCAGCAAAAATACAGATAGCCCCGCACCAGCAGCTACCAATATCAACACGAAGAAAAAAGATAAAGACAAGGACAAAGAAAAAGACATCCCAACCATCACACTGGATATTTCCAAACTGATAACAGGTATTGAGAAAGCCAATACTATGCTCATGCGTCCGAATGACATTCCAGTACTGGACGAACAACCGGGGCCTTGGAAAGATATGCTGAAGCAAGCGATTGAACAGGCGACAAGCACACTCAATCAAGCGGACCATACACAGCAGGATATCGATACCGCTGTAATAAGCTTGAAAGCGTCGCTAGAGCAATATAAGGCTTCGCAAAAATCGCTGTATAACTACTACGATTTCTTAATGACTGTGAAACGCATTCCGATCAACTATACGGATGTAGGACGCTTCATGCTCAAAGATCGCATGAACAATTTTGAAGAGGATTATTTTAATCCACTCACTACCAAAGCTCAGTTTGACGAGTATGTATCGATCGTTGACGAGATGAGAAAGCAATTTGAACAGATTCAAGATGTGAACTTTAACGAATTGAACCTGAGACTGGAAAACATCTACGATCTGTCCCATGGCATCATCGACCGGGAAGATTCGCAAAAGCTGATGAGCATATACTACCGTTATACGGATATGATGCACTCGGTGATGACACAGGATCAGGTGGACCGTCTACTTGAACAATTGAACGAAGAACTGAGTTCTAGCGGTCTCGGTCATCAAGAGAATTCCGAAGAAAATTATCATAACAAACTGCGGATGCTGACCGGTCAAGTGGAAACACTTCTCTATGATGCTAATGATAATCTGCAACTGTATATGCCGAATGAATTCCCAGTTATCAAACAGGCACTCCAACAAGGTAACTCGGTGCTATCCGGCGAGAATACGGAGTTAAGCAACGAAGAAGCCTTCAACCAACTGAATATGGCATGGACTATGTTCCATTTGGCGTATAACCAAAAAGATAGCGAGCTGCGCAATCGTATTCAGGAACAGCTTCTTTCTATCGACCATATGGTCAGAGACGATAACAGCAATCTGAGTGAAGAGAATCGTCAACAACTGCTGTCGCTGCAAGAAAGAGCACAAAGATGGGTGAACGATCCGTATACTGGAGTCAGTTTATTGGGATCCGCTCAATCCATGCTGGATCAGGCATTGAGCAACCTGAAAGCCAAAGATGCTAGTCGACTGCTCGCCTTGATTGAACAAGCACAAATCGAATACGACAGTTATGCAAGATATCATCTTAACAGCTATGTACTGGGCAGTTACGAGCCAAGCAGCTACAAGTACAATCAAAACTTTTTCCATGTATTTAACAATGCGCGAGAACTGGTAAACAGTACACAAGCAACGCAAAACGATCTGGATCAATATGAACTCAAGTTGAAAGCTGCGCTTGCCGATTACAGCAAAGACTGGATTTCTTCTGACATGATCCAAAATGCTTTAAATACAGCTTACATGGATATGGATGCAGCTCATGATTCATCAGATTATTACTATATCCGTCTTCAAGATGCCACCAATCATCTGCAATCGGCAGTAAGCCAGTCTGACTCCAATATGATTCCTTTTGTGGAACTGCGGGATATGTATATTGCTGTGCTAGAAGCAGATCGTGCCTTTGTAAAACACCAATCGGAAGCTAACAACATGCCAGAATCGTCCACGCCAGAAGATTCTACTGGTACAACCGATCCTTCTTCTGATCCGACGGCGCCATCTTCCGAAACGGGAGATACGTCCACATCCGATCCGAATAGTAATCCGACTTCTGGAACAGAAACAGAGTCCGGCTCCGAGACGCCGAAGACGCAAAATCCAGATACCGATCCGTCACCGAATCCGAGCGAGGAGCCAGCTTCCCAACCAGCCGATTCAAACCAACCTTCGAATGTATTCGAGCCTGATCAGCAGCATTATGACTACTCGACACCAGCTCAGAATACGGAAGAAGCGGATACCTCAACACCGACTATAACGCCGAATCCAGAACCAACAGACACTCCGTAATGGCGTACGGCGACTCATCATCGCTACGCTGGCAAGAAGATAAGAAGTAATTCCTCTCTATTAACATGGAATATCATGCAAAAAGCCCGATCCAATGTGTTATTGGATCGGGCTTTTTTGTGCTAGCTATCGTTCATCAAAGGTGTTCCTTACGCATCTACACCATAGAATAGATTGCGATGCTTGTACTTGCGATTCGACAGGCAACGTCTGCTATTTGCAAACAATGAAATGATGCACTACCATGGCACCAACGAACAGAATCCTTCGATTACGACCCCGCACCCCGATAGCGTTTCACCCCACTATTCCAGAACAATAAAGCTGCTGTGAAAAAGACAAGCCCCATCACTGGTGTCAGCCATGCCATCCTCATCATCTCCGGTCGCTCCAAAAACAATGCTGCTGGATAAATGCCGACAAAAGCGAACGGCAGCACCCAAGTCAGTACGATCTGGATAATGCGGTTGTAGATGGTAATCGGATAACGTCCATACGTCTGGATATTGACCATCAATGGAATAATACCAGTCGGTGAATCAGAATAGAACGATACCGAGGTGAGAATAATATAAATGCCTGCATAGATCAGCGTTGAGCCAATCGTCATCAGTATCAGCGCAGGAATATACCACCACTCCATCTCCAAGCCTAGCTGTCCACCGCTCCAGACCATAATAATCAGTCCGATCACCGAGCCGATCAGCGATGGCGGATCAAGATTCTCAAGAAAAATCTGGAATAGGCTATGCGCTGGACGAGTGAGGATGCGATCCATCTCGCCTTTGACAATATAACGGTCGCCAAAGTTCCATAGATTGATAAAGCAGCTATACAATCCATACGGAACCATAAAGTATCCATATACAAATACCACTTCCGCCTCCGTGAAGCCACCCAGCGTCTCCGTATGGGCGAACACGACGAAGATAAAGATCAGGTTGGTCGCCTGAAATAGCAGGTCGGAGATCACTTCGACCCAGAAATCGGCGCGGTAGGTCAATCTTGTTTTCATATAATTGGTGAAATATTCCCAGATCAGCCCGGTATAGTATGTCATGCGCATCTTCTCAACCTCCCTGCACGAACAGTCGCACCCGGGCGGCGCGCCATACGATGATCATCGGCACGAGCAGGATCACAAACCAGATCACCTGAATGCCGAGCACTTCCCATATACCGGTTCCAGCAATGCGTCCGGTGAATACCGAGCCGGGCAAATACGTAATCGCCTGAAACGGCAAAAAGTTCATAATGGAAACCAACCAGCCCGGGAAGAAGCTGATCGGGATGAGCAGACCAGAGAACAGATCGACCACAACCCGTTTCATACGCATCAGACCATCATTATTTTCGATAAAAAATGCCATCAGACCAACGAGAATATTCAGCTGCGTATTGATCAAAAAGCTGAAAAATAGCATCACGAGAAACCCAATCCACGATGCTGGGCTGGTCGGCAGCTGCACCGGAAACAGCAGCACCGCGATAATCATGCCCGGAATCATAAACAGTGTGAACCGGAACAATCCCTCGCCGAATCCCTGCATCATCTTCACCAGCAGATAATTGTACGGACGGATAAACTGAATCGCAATCGTACCATCCCGAATCTCGGTCGCAATCTCTCGATCCAGATTGTTAAAATAAAACGCCCGCGCCATCCACGATACTGCCACATAAGTCGTCATCTGAGCAGCGGTAAAGCCCGCCAATTCCTCCTTGCCACCGTAGATCGCCTGCCAAGTGAAATAATACACCCCGATATTGAGCGTATACACGAGAATACCAGAGTAATAATTGACCCGATACGCCAGCATCGTCAGAAAGCGGATGCGGATAAAATCCCAGTACAAACTAGACATGCAGCGTGCCTCCCGGCTTCTCCGCCGAACCGGAGCTGTAAATCTGGCGCACGATCTCATCGGTACTCGTCTCGGAAATCTGCACATCCGTCACCTGCGTTACCGCCAGCACGCGTGAGAACAATTCCGATACGGTCAGCTCTGCCGGTACAAGCGCAGTCGCCACCAGTTCGCTCTCCTGTGTCCATGTGACCGGCAAGCCAGCTGTCCATTGCCGGAGCTGATCGTTCTGTACAGGTTCGCCAAACTGAAAACGCACCTCGCGCCCTCTTCCCCAGCGGGACTTCAACTCATCCAAGCCCCCGTCATAAATGATGCTGCCTGCATCCAGCATAATCACTCGCGAGCAGAGCGCTTCGATGTCCTGCAAATCGTGAGTCGTCAGTAGAATCGTCGTGCCCTGCGTACGGTTCAGTTCTTTAAGAAATTCACGAATCTCCGACTTTACGACGATGTCCAGTCCAATCGTCGGCTCATCGAGGAAAATGATCGACGGATTGTGCAGCAGCGCTGCTACCAGCTCACAGCGCATCCGTTGACCGAGACTCAGCTTACGTACCGGACGACTAAGCAACTCCTGTAATTCCAAGCGCTCGACCAGCTCATCCAACCGCTTGCGGAAATCCTGCTCAGATACTCGATACACCTTGCGCAGCAGCTGGAACGACTCGATCACGCCAATGTCCCACCATAGCTGACTGCGCTGACCGAATACGACGCCAATGCCCTGTACAAATTTCTCTCGTTCTTCGTACGGCACATAGCCATTCACCCGAATCTGACCGGAGGTTGGCACGAGAATACCGGTCAGCATCTTGATGGTAGTTGACTTGCCCGCACCATTTTCGCCGATATATCCGCAGATTTCGCCCTGCGGAATACTAAAATCAATATCATTTACAGCCGTTACTTCATGATATTGACGTGCAAATAAATCCTGTAATGCGCCTTTCAAACCACCACGGCTTTGCTGGATTTGAAAGGTTTTGCGTAATGCGTGAACTTCAATCGCCTGCATGTTGTTCTCCTTCTGATGTACCGGCTTACCGGTAAAATGTGGGTACAGCGATTGCTGTTGTTTGCCGGATTGAGACCGGATTGTAACCGTTCTGCTCTTTTTTTCGACAAATCCTCGCACTATCATATGAAAAGGGGCAGGGATTGACAGATGCTGACCTGCTTGTTCCATCGATATGTCACAATTGATTGTTGCCTGAAAAGAAATTATAATGTACGGGTGTTGTGAAGACAATGCTAAGCTTCACGCCTTTACCTGCCTTGCATCTCGCAGAATGTAAGGCTACAGACAACAATCGACAAACCGTTAACACTGAATATGAGGTATAGCCTTATACATCGTGAACCTTATCTTTGAAAGGAAGAACGTGCATGAATTTGAAAACAAAGCGCACGCTGCTTTGGAGCCTGATCATCGTCGCTGTGGCGATCATCGGCTACGCCATTTACTATTTTACCGCAGTTTACAACCAAATTGGTGCTCTACAAAAAACAGGAGATGCTTCTCCATTCAAAAATCTGCCAACCAACACCGCTGTGGCTGCTGAGCCGCCGGTCTGGACAGGTACTGAGCCGGTCAACATTTTGCTGATGGGCGTTGACTCACGCAGTTCCGACGACGGGGAAATCCCGCGTTCCGATACGATGCTGGTCGCCTCGCTTGATCCAGTCAAAAAAACCATTCATCTGTTCTCCATCCTGCGTGATACGTATGTAGACATCCCCGGACATGGAGAAAGCCGTATCAATGCCGCGATTACGCACGGTCCAGATACCGCGATGAAGACGGTGAGCGATCTACTGGGCATTCCGGTGCAATATTATGTATATACCGACTTCCAAGGCTTTATTAAGCTCGTGGATGCGGTAGGCGGTATTGATTACACGGTCGAAAAAGATATGCACTATACCAGTGCAGCCGACAAGCATGAATACGATATTGATCTCAAAGCCGGTACGCAGCATCTGGACGGCAAAACGGCGTTGGAATATGTGCGTTTCCGTCATGACGCGATGTCCGACTTCTCCCGTACCGAGCGTCAGCGTGCTTTCCTGACTGCGGTGGGTGACAAGCTGAAATCGACCACCTCGATTATGAATCTGCCGGATATTCTACAGCAGGTGAATCCGTACATTGATACCAATCTGAGTGTGGACGATCTGTGGAAGCTTGCCAGCGTAGCATATGACAGCAATATGAGTGGCAGCGAACAGCTTCCGCCGAATGACTTGCTTGCTGAGAAGCATGTAGGCGGTGCTCAAGTAATCGGTGTCAGCAGTGATGAGAAGCTGAAGCAATTTGTACAGGATGCGTTGAACAAAACAACCGTCGAGCCAACTCCGGTATCCAGTGATGGTCAAACGGGTACTAACGAAGACAGCACATCATCCAGCAGCTCTACATCTGGAAGTTCAAGCAGTAGCTCTATGACTGATTCCCAGAGCAGCACCGGTACTTCCAGTTCTTCGGATGCTTCATCCAGCAATGGATCGTCGTCTACGTCTTCCAGCTCGAATTCGTCGAGCAACTAAAACAGGATGGCAATGCCAAGCATTCCATTGAACATCATCCGGTACATGGGGTAATGGAACCGGATGAAGCCAAATCGTCGCTCCATATAAGGCAGAGAGAACAGAGCGCATCATTACCAGCATGAATCCAATTCCGCCGCTACATGCGGCGACATCTAAGGAAGCTTTCTTCACGAAAGCTTCCTTTTTTCATGCCATCATGCGGTTTGTTCATACAGTCGTCATTTGCCTAGCTCTACTCCCGTGTTAAAATAGATACGGTCTGGAACAGACATATCGCACGGTTACAGCGTCCAATGTATACGGACGCTTTCTTCCATACAACAGGTTAACAAAGGAGATATATCAAGATGAATGTGAATCGCAAACGTTCGGAACAATTGTATGAGCAGGCATTAGAACATATCGTCGGCGGGGTAAATAGCCCGTCACGTTCGTTCAAGGCAGTAGGTGGCGGTGCGCCAGTATTCATGTCTTCTGCCAAAGGAGCGCACTTCTTCGATGTGGACGGCAACAAATATATCGATTATCTGGCAGCCTTCGGACCGATCATCACTGGTCATGCTCACCCGCATATTACAGCAGCCATTACGCGTGCAGCGGAAAATGGCGTGCTGTACGGCACACCAACCGAGCTAGAAATCCAAATGGCGAAAATGCTCAAGGACAGCATCCCTTCACTGGATAAAGTTCGTTTCGTCAATTCCGGTACAGAAGCCGTGATGTCCACCATTCGGGTAGCACGCGCATATACCGACCGCACCAAAATTATCAAATTCGCTGGCTGTTACCACGGTCACTCCGATCTGGTTCTGGTCGCTGCTGGCTCTGGTCCATCCACACTCGGCACGCCAGATAGCGCTGGTGTACCGGCAAGTATCGCCAATGAAGTGATCACTGTACCATTTAACAGTCTGGATGGATTAAAAGAAGCGCTGGAGCGCTGGGGCGACGAAGTGGCAGCTGTGATGGTGGAGCCGATCGTCGGCAACTTCGGGATGGTTATGCCGGAAAAAGGCTTTTTGGAAGGGCTGTGCAAGCTGGCTCATCAGTATGGCGCGCTCGTTATTTACGACGAAGTCATTACCGCTTATCGTTTCCACTATGGATCGGCACAAACGTATGCCGGTCTGGACAATCATGAGGATATTACGCCCGATCTGACCGCTCTAGGTAAAATCATCGGCGGCGGCTTGCCAATCGGTGCGTATGGCGGTCGCAAGCATATTATGGAGCAGGTTGCGCCGCTCGGTCCTGCGTATCAGGCGGGTACGATGGCGGGTAACCCAGCATCCATCGCATCTGGTATCGCTTGTCTGGAAGTACTGCAAGGTGCGGGCGTATACGACGAAATGGAGCGTCTAGCGATTCGTCTGACCGACGGGATTCAATCGTCCGCCGAACGTTATGGTGTACCGCTGACGATCAACCGGATCAAAGGGGCATTCTCTACTCATTTCTGCGATCATCCAGTGACCAATTACGATCAGGCGCAGGATACAGATGGCGAGCAATTCGCTTCGTTCTTCCGTCATATGCTGGATCGCGGCATCTGTCTGGCTGCTTCCAAATACGAAGCTTGGTTCCTGACAACTGCGCATACCGATGGTGATATTGATCTGACGCTGCAAGCAGCGGATGAAGCGATGAAGCTAGTATCCCAAGGAAAATAATAAGATAAGCAGTATAAGTATAGCCAACGATATAAGATAGAAAGGTGCCGATATACGGTGCAGTGCGAAGGAAATCACCTTACACTGTGCCGTGGATCGGCGCTTTTTTGTACAGGGTGCCATTCTGCAGGGAATCAGCTGCAGCTCTATTCGTACACATGAACCATTTTGTAGCACATACATATCCAATCCCGCAAAAAAGCCGTACCGCATCAGTGGAACACTGTGCGGTACGGCTGTGTTGATTATACAGCGGCGATGCTGTTGCAAACGCCGGAATTATTTTTTCAGCAGGTTGATATGATCCAGATCGGTTGGGCTGTTGTAGATGAACTCCAGCTTGTAGTCACCACGGTTGTAAGTCAGCTTGGTTTGCTTCTTGCCACCGCTAGTGATGGTCGCTGTTGAGCTTGGGGCATACCAATTTTTCTTCAGCACGCTCATGGTGATGCTGCCAATCGTCTGCTTGCGCTCGACGGTTGTACCCAGATAGCGAATTTCCTTGAGCACATTGGAGCTATTATAGGATAACGCGTAACCCGGCGTTCCCATCTCAGCATGATACATATCATAACCGGATGCACTTGTACGCGAAGTCGTCGGTTTGCCATAGATCGCGATAGCGGATGCACGCGTGGTATCGCCTACAATCAGCTTATCAACCGGATTGCCATTTGCTTCTGGGAAGTGCCCTTTCAGCGCTGGCTTGTAAAAGGTGTTCAGCAGAGCAGCTCCACTTTGCTGACTGGATGCCATGCTTGTGCTTGCGGCATACACGGATGAAGACGGCACGATAGCGGTCGTTGCTGCAAATGAACCCAGTGTAGCGGCTCCGGTAACGAGAATAGCGAGTCCTGTTTTTTGCATGTGTTTTGCCATGTTCATTGGTAATTCCTCCTTGATGTACAAATCCTTGAGATTTCCCCATGAATGTATCGTCTATATGATCTAAAAAAGCGCTAGCGCTTTTTGATACCGTCGTATACGATCCGAATCATATCGAGAGTCGTCTTGTCATCCAGCGGCGGTTGGTTGGATAGCATCCGGTAGCTGGACGGCGAATGAAGCAGTTCAATCGCGGTATCGGCGGACGCGTGCGCATCCACTTCCCCACGTTCGACTGCACGTTTCCAGATAATGCTGCATTTGTCGAGCAGCATATCCAACAGCGTACGCTGAAACGGCACCAGCAGCTCATGTCGGCTCTGGCTTTCGGCAATAATCTGCGCCAAAATCCGCGCTTCCGCACTGCCGTAAAACAGATTAAGCTTGCCGAACCAATCCATATAATCGTCGATGAAATTTCCTTTATCTTCAATTACCCCATCCAACTCTACGTGATAGAGGAAGGCATCCATCGACATCTCTACCTTGTCACTCCACCAGCGGTAAATGGTTGCTTTGCTCACTCCCGCCTGCTCAGCAACTTTGTCGATGGTCATTTTGCGCAAGCCGTATTCTTTGAGTAATGCCATGGTCGTGGTAAATATCGCTTGGCGTGATGTTTGGCTCGGTGGTCGACCGGGCTTTCGTTTGATGTTGTTCATTTCGTAACCCCTTTATTTAAGAAACGAAACGTTCTGTATTCAAATTAAACTATTTCATTTCCTTTGTCAAATTCGACATATCTATTGTTTGATAACGTCTATGAGATCCATAGTTTGTTGATCTGTAGCGCAACTGTATGCAGTGCCGATGGGATACGTTCCTCTGGCACATTGGATACATTGATGCGCAATCCATTCCAGCTATGTGGGCTGTCCGGCAAAAAATAACGCTCTAGCGAATCGGCGATCATCTGCTGCTCTGCCAGCTGGCGAATAAGCGCCTTGGTCGGAAAATGTGAGGGCAGTGGAAGAACGGCATGAATCGCATCCACATGATACACATAGGCGAATAAGGAGCAAACAGGGATGAGCTCCTGCAAGGTGGTATGCAGCTGTCTGCTTCTGCGATGATACGCATCCAGCAGCAGACGGCGATAGCGGGCGAACATGCCATTATGAATGTACATATGCAGCGCTGCCTGCGATAGCATCGAGCTGTCGATGTCTAGCAGATTTTTGTACCGGGCAAAGGACGCTTTTAGCTTCTCTGGCAAGACAGCCGCACCGATCCGCAGACCGGGGAAGAGCATTTTGGAATAGCTTTTCAGATAAATGACGTGCTGGGATAGATCGTGCGCATACAACGGATCGGCGCCGCTATGCTGCTCCAGATCGGCAAGATAATCATCCTCCACCAAATATACATCGTACTGTGCGGCTAATGCCACCAGCTTCTTCTTGTCAGCATGACTCAGCGAGTGACCGAGCGGATTGTGAAAGCGCGGCATGATATAAAAGAACTTGATCTCTCCACTGCGAAACTGTCGCTCTACCTCCCCTAGATCCAATCCGTTGATCGTACGGGCGATCTGCACAATCGGTACATTCAGCGCTTCCAGCAATTCCATAAGCAAATGGTAACCCGGCTGCTCAATCATCACTGCCTGCTGTCCACCGGGAAATGGCATCATCGTCAAAATCGACAGTGCCTGTTGTACGCCGGACGTTATATACAGCCGTGATAATGGTGCAAAGACCTGTACCTCTTCCAGCTGCTGCTGCACTTCTTCCAGTAACGCTGGCAATCCCTGCGGCATCCCGTATGTAAACAGCTGATCCCGATACAGCTGCATCGCTTGATTCAAACAGCTCTGAAAATCGGCAAAAGGGAAAATCTCCGCCGCTGGTGCTGCCGATGCTAGATCCAGCAGTTGCTCCTGTAGCCTATGCTGCTGCGGTCCGTGAGATGCCACGTAATATCCACTGCGATCCAGCACATATACATAATGCTCCGCAATCAGCTGTTCATAGGCACGAATCACCGTAGCGGCGCTGCACTGCTGCTCGGTCGCCATCTGCCGAATCGAAGGCAGCTTTTCCCCTGCTGGACGAGCACGTGAGATGATCTGCTGACGCAGCTCAGCTGCTAATTTGCTGTGCTTGCTCGCCATATCGTGTATCCTCCGTTTCTTTTTTTATCATTATACCGTATACACACCATATATCGTTGGGCTGTTGTGCCCATCTGTACCGATACAGATCGCAAAGATAAGCGTTGCTGCTACGTAGAAGCGAAGACTATAGTGAAAGACACAGAGACGATGCTTGTGCACAGTATCGCTTCCATTCGATTCACGCTATGCGTGAGCAGGAGGTTTTACACTGATGAAATCACATTCTTTTCCACATTCCGTATCTACATCTTCCGTATCCAACACAGAGCTGGCTCCATCCCGTACATGGACATCCTATGCGGCGGCTGTTGCGTATGCGCTCATTATTGGATTCTCGTTTATCTTTGTAAAAATGACCGTGTATATCGCCAGTCCACTCGATGTGCTGGCTCACCGCTTTCTGCTGTCTGTACTGGTGATGGCGGTTCCGATTCGTCTAGGCTGGATCAAAATCTCGGTACGGGCGGCAGATTTGAAACGCATATTGCCGCTCGCGCTGTTATCGCCCGTGCTGTATTTTACCTTGCAAGCATTCGGGCTGCTATATGCTTCCTCTTCGGAGGCAGGCATTATTCAGGCGACCGTTCCTGTGTTTACGTTACTGCTGGCTGCTTATTTTCTCAAAGAACGAACGCGCTGGCTGCAAAAGCTGTCGCTACTTATATCCGTCGCTGGCGTCATTCTGATCTTCGTCATGCAGGGCAATGCCGGATTTCAGGCGGATCATCTTGGTGGCATTGTGCTACTGATCGGGTCAGCATTGGCATTTGCTGGATATAGTGTACTGATGCGTCCGCTGACTAAGGTATATCGTCCGCTAGAGCTGACATGGGTGACGATGCTGACAGCAGCAGTTATATTCAACGGCATCGCGCTGATTCGCCATCTGGCAGCAGGCAACCTAGTTGACTATGTGCAGCCCTTTACGCAGCCAAGCTATGTGCTGGCATTGCTGTATCTCGGTGTACTTTCTTCGCTCGGTACGACCTTGCTGTCGAGCTATGCTTTGTCGCGGCTAAAAGCAACGCAGATGAGCGTATTCAGCAATATTTCTACGATTGTGTCGATGATTGCTGGAACGGTGATTTTACATGAGCAATTGCTGGTATATCATGTGATCGGTGCAGTGCTAATTATTGGCGGCGTGCTCGGTACGAACTGGAACGGGCGACGCAAGAGCAAGTAAGCAACAATCCTTTGATAAGCAAACAGATACAGATCGTGGGCAGTCCCATCGTCCTTGAGCTGATCATATGAGGTGTGAAGATAAGATGTGAATGACGACGCGTTCTACCGCTTCCGTATCGAAATAAGGTATAGTAGTAACAGAGGATTACATTGTATACCTAACTATATCTTCATTATTTTATACGGAGAGGAATGAATGGGACGTGAATATCAAACAGGGACTGCTATTGGTTATAACGCTGTTCGTTCTGACAGCAACGATATTGCCTGTTTCCAGCGAAGCGGCGACACCGATCTTGCCCGACTTTCACGATGATAGCAGTCGGAGTCAGGCGATCGAAGACCAGTTGTCCTTTCCGCGTGACTTCTACATTCAGACGGATATTGTCAATCTGTCCGGTGAGCGTACCTTGTTCGTGAATACCAAAAAAGGCACATTGTATATGACCAGTCTGTCCCGTGGTACGCGGCTATGGAGTCATACGTATGATCATCTGTATAGCTACCGTGTGCTGGATGATAGCGGCAAAATCGTCGTGATTGCTAAGCAGAACAATAAGCTGCAAAAGATCGTATGGTCACTCGATGGTCAAACGCTCTCTACCTTCACCTACCCAACGACTCTGCTGAACAAGCTGCAAACTAGCAACGAAGGGCAGCAGGCTCATCTCGTCTGGTCGGCTCCGACCGCTGGTTCTGCCGAACGTTTGGCACTGCAAATTGGGCAGCAGGTAATGATCTACCGTTCCCCGTGGAACAAACCGATACGTACTTTGGCATTGCAGGCGTACAGCCAGAATAACAATGAAGCACTCACCGTGCTGAATATGGATTATCAATCGAACAAGCTGGTGATTCGTTACAGCAGTGGCAAGCTGCATGAGCAGCGATATATATTTGAATTGCTGGATACGAGTGCTGCTTCCCCTCGCTCCCATCTGGTGCGTGCGCCGCTCAGTACAATTGGCGAGTTTAAGCTGGAACAGGGGCAAGCAGTGATCTACCTTTCCAATGATACCGGCAACAAGCTGCAAAAGGACGGCTCCACCTCATATCCGATCTATTCTCGCTATGATGTAACAACGGGCAAGCTACTGTTACAAAAAACACGCGTCTTTACGAATGCGCAGCAGAATTGGCGTACCGATTATAACAATGGTCAGGTATTTGTACAGGTGGATAGCGAGCAGCGCTTGTATGGATGGGATCAAAATGGCAAGGAATTGTGGCGGATGCCTACCTTATCGGATCAATTGCTATTTCGATTTATCAAGTATGAGAAGGGAATGCTGTATCTACTGGTAGAGGATCAGAATCGGCAATTTCGGATCGTGAAGCAGCCACTCGTATAGAGAACGATCGCAATGGTATTGGTGCAGTACGATGGAGGCGGTAGTATAGATTGGGCATCCATCTGGCATGACCGTGATGATCCATAATGGTTTCCATAATAAAAGACCGTATTTCCAGTAAAGGAGATACGGTCTTTGTTTTATATGGTGTGCTCGCTATGTGGTGTAACCTAAATTTACAGCGACTCTACACCAGTCTGGGTATTAGTAGGGTCTTCTTCCAGCTGCGACGGCGGCTGGGTAGTTTCTGGGGTGGCGGCTTTGTTGGTTGGGTTCATTGTTTGTCCATATAGATCGTCGCGAGTGCGCAGCAGCTGTGCTAGAAATGCCAGCGTTAATCCTTGTCCCCAGCCTTGAATACGTTTCTCTGGTACTTCACGGTAGCCGTCAATATCGTTCATAATCGCTGTTCCTGCCGAAACACCTGTCACAGTGCCATCTTCTCGGATGCGGGAAAGAATGCCGTCAATCGCTTTTTGCGAATATTTGTTATACAGTCTGCCGCGCATGAGCAGTGCAGTAGCAATACCTGCCGAACCGGATGTTTCCAAATATGAGGTTGGATCATCCAGTACTGTATGCCATAATCCTTCCGGTGATTGCAGACGTACTAGCGCACTCAGCTGATCCCGCAGCGAACCATCGATGATCATATACGACGGATGCTGTACAGGCACGAATGCTAATGCTTTTGACATCGTTAACGATGCCCATGAGTTGCCGCGCGCCCAGAAGATGGAGGAGAGATGATTCTGATTCACATTATCCCAGCCGTGATAATACAGATTCGTTTGCTCGTCCTGCAACACCTGTTCATGCCCATGATATTGGCGTAAGCCGTCGTCAAAATAGCGTTTGTTGCCCAGCAGATGACCGATGCGCAATAGGTAATACCCTGCCATAAACATCGTATCCACCCAAGCCTGCTCTGGAAACACATCCGTCACCGAATTAACGGTATGCTGAAAAATCCCTTCTCCGAACCGCTCGGCTTGCTTATCCAGAAACTCTGCCATCTCCGTAGCAATCTGCAAATACTGCTCTTCGCCCGTCGCTTCGTACAACGTTAGCAGACAGTGACCAATGGATACGCCATTCACTGATAGCGGCGGCAGCCCATCCGCAATATTCTCGTCCACCCATAACCGCAGCTGATCCAGATATTGTCGCTTGCCCGTCGCTTGATACGCTTCGCACACACCATAAAAGGCAACACCGCCCGGCCAATCCCAACTAAAATCCATATTAAACGTACGTTCCACGACACGATCGATCACCTGTTGAATATGTTCCTCGTCAAAATGCAATGCTGGCATATGATCCATCCTTTCCTCCTGTAAACTCAATATCCAAATGTCTATCTCATATACATGACCAACGGCTGCAAATGTAATTCTCGAATGCTTTCGATCACTAGTCCGGCAATCTGCCGTGCGCCCTGCTCCTGCAAATGCGTATTGTCCTGCACCCCATTTGGGAAATTCATATATTCGCCCGGATACAGCCAGACGAACAGCTCTTTGCTCTGTTCCGGTCCAAGCTGCTGCAATAAGGTTGCGGTCTTCGCTGCCAGATCAATCAGCGGCACCTGCTGTTCGACTGCCAGCTCTCGTACGGCGGTCACATAGTCACCATGCGTATCCTCCAGCTGACCATCCTCGGTAAAATAACGACGCTGAATCGGCGTCAGCAGCACCGGATGTGCTTCCTTCTCACGAGCGGTCAAAATGTACTCGGTCAGCTGCTGCTTGTATGTGGTAAATGGGTCGGTATGGCGAGCAGCGTCCGTTTTTGCATCATTATGTCCAAATGCGATCCATAGATAATCACCTGCGCGCAGCTGCTCCCGGATCGTTTCCAGCCTGCCTTCATCGGCGAAGCTTTTGGAACTGCGACCAGAGATGGCGTGATTGTCCACGCACACATCATGCTTGAATCGCTCCGGTAGCAGCTGTCCCCAGCCTGCATATGGATACCCATCCGCTGGCTGGTCGG
The DNA here is from genome assembly GCF_040719145.1 of Paenibacillus sp. JQZ6Y-1. Taxonomy (NCBI): domain Bacteria; kingdom Bacillati; phylum Bacillota; class Bacilli; order Caryophanales; family Paenibacillaceae; genus Paenibacillus; species Paenibacillus kandeliae. The sequence goes on along the minus strand of NZ_JBFDUZ010000002.1, from coordinate 530,505 downwards.
TTACAGTGGAATCGCCTGCCAGCAGCAGTTGCAGCGTATGCGGTGCGGGTGTGATGTTTAGTGTGTTCAAGCGCGGTGCTTGTCCGCTCATATTCAGTTCTAGCCGTCCGCCATGCACTGGAACGCTGAACAGCACCTCCTGCATATGTCCTGACAGCGTCCGAATCGGCGGTACCATCATCTTACTTCCTGCGGCGCGAAGGATCGTATGCGTAGCAGCCTGCCAATCGCCCAGCTGAATGCGGATCAGGTAACAGCCATCCGGTACATCCAGCACAAAGGTTGCTTGCAGTGGGATGCAAAAGGCAGCTTGCAGATGCTGTGTTGGTTTACAGGTTGGCGTACCTTCCTCCTCCCGATAGGCAGTGCGATCACGTGCATACACCTCACTGCCGGGCAGGAATCCATAGCCCAGTTCTGAGGTATAGACCGTATCTGGCGTTAATGGCAAATATCCTTCAACCGGCATGCCGGGACCCGCATCGAATCGCCAGCCTTCTGCCGTTTGCCGCTCTGCATCCAGTGCTATATCCTGTGGCACAGCGGCAAGATTTGTCTGGTATTCATTGGATTGCTCGGATTGCGTGCGTTGCTCCTGTTCCAGTGGTGATGCATCTTGTCCTTGTGGTGGTGAATGTTTTTCCTGTAATGATGCATAGTCTTCCTGTGATTGCGAATGCTGCTCATGCTCCGAATGTGTGGAATCTCCCATAATCAGCCCTTGATCCCGCTGCTACTAATGCCTTCCACGATATGCTTTTGGAACAGGAAGAATACGAGAATAACGGGCAGCAGACTGACCATCGACATTGCGAACATACCGCCCCAGTTGGATGCGGATTCGCTATCGAGGAACATTTTCAGCCCCATCGAGACAGTGTATTTATCCGGCGAATTCAGATACAGTACCGGTCCGAGCAGGTCTTCCCATCTCCAGTAAAAGGAGAAGATCGCCGCCGTCGCCAGCGATGCCTTGATCAGCGGCATGATGATCTGAATAAACAACCGGAACTTCCCGCAGCCATCAATCGTTGCAGCTTCGTCCAATTCTTTGGGAATGGTACGGATAAATTGCACCATCAGGAAAATAAAGAACGGGGCGCCGAAAAATTGCGGTACGACGATAGGCCAGATCGTATTCAGCCAGCCCAGCTTGGTGAAAATAATATATTGCGGCACGAGTACTACGTCATGCGGCAGCATCAGCGTTACCATCATGACCGCGAACCAGAAGGCGCGGCCGGCAAACTGTAGCCGTGCAAAACCGAACGCGATCAATGCCGACGATACTACTACGCCAAGCGTAGACAGTACGACGATTACTAGTGAGTTCCAAATATAATGCCCAAATGAGTAGCCACCAATACCTTTCCAGCCAGACGCGTAGTTGCTCCAAATCCATTCTGCTGGAATTAACGTCGTTGCCGTCGTGAAGATAGTCCGACTTTCCTTGAACGAGCTGAAAAACATCCAGATGATCGGATACAGCATCAGCAGTGCCAGTGCAGCGACGCAGATATGGTACACTGGCCATTTGATGCGCCGCCACAGACTGCCCTGACTTGCCGCTGAACCAGCGAGCGTATTGTTATAACGTTCCGCTTTGGTATCTGCCATGGATCAGCGACCTCCTTCCGATTCGTAGAACACCCAGAACTTCGACGTTTTGAACAGAATGAGCGTCAACACACCGATGAAGATCAGCATCACCCATGCCATTGCAGACGCATATCCCATATTGTTGAACATGAATGCCTGACGGAACAGATACAGTGAGTACAGCATCGTGCCGTCCAGCGGGCCGCCTTCCCCTTTGGAAATAATATACGCGGGTACAAAGGTCATAAAAGCGCTAATCGTCTGCATGATCAGGTTGAATAGGATGATCGGGCTGAGTAGCGGGAGTGTAATACTGAAAAATTTACGTGCCGGACGCGCGCCATCGACACTTGCTGCTTCATACATTTCCGGGGAAATGTTTTTCAGACCAGCGAGGAAGATAAGCATAGACGAACCAAACTGCCATACCGACAGCGTAATCAACATACCGAGTGCAGCGCCCGGATCGCCGAACCATTGAATCGGTGCGGCACCTAGCGCCATCAGCAGACCGTTCACGATCCCCTGCTCGCTGAAAATATTGCGCCACATGATCGACACGGCAACACTGCCGCCGATAATGGATGGCAAATAATAAATTGTCCGATACGCACCGATCATGCGTGAGCCGGTGTTGAGGATCATCGCTACGAATAGCGCAAACGTCAGCCGCAGCGGTACGCCGATAAACACGTAGTACAGCGTAACCTTGACCGAGTTCCAGTACTTCGTATCACCTGTGAACATTTTTTCAAAATTATTCAATCCGACCCAGCGCGGTGGGCTGAACAGGTTATAGCTCGTAAACGACAGATACAGCGAGATAAACATCGGGATCAGCGTAAACGCCAGAAATCCGATAATAAATGGGCTGATAAACGCGTACCCAGTCAAATTGGCTTTTAGCGAATGAGTATTCCGCATGAATCCGCACACCTCCTTGGGAAAATATAAAACTGAGCATGACCGATATCTCTGGCATGAAGCAATAAGTAACAGCATAGGCATGAGCGGGAAAAGGAAAGCCGACCACATAGCAGCGTGTAGATGCTACCCTGCGTCTCTTTCCCAATTCCCGTCTGCTTACGACTACACCATGTCATGATGGCTGAGTATCACGATTGCACCATTCCTTTACGCATTACGGCTGATTGTTGGATAAAATCGAATTGGCATCGGCGCGGAACTTCGGTGCGGCTTCCGCGGCTGTGATTTGTCCAAAGTTAATCTGCTCTACATAATCCGCCAGTGTCGCGATCACCTCGGCGGAACCTACTGGTGGCGGTGGACTCATCGGCGATGCGATCGGCTCCATTTCACTGACAAAATCAAATACCTGTTTCTCGGCTTCTGTCAGATCTGGCGTTACCGCTTCCTTCACAGCGGCGGAGATCGGTACACCACGCTCGCCCTTGATCAGCTTGTTGGCGTCTTGGTTGTTGATCCAGAAGTTAATGAATTTGGCAGCTTCGTCTTTGGATTGCGAGTTTTTGGAGATCGACCAGTACATGCTTGGCTGCATGTAGATACCTTTTTGCATATCCGGTCCGAGCATCGGTGCCAGTTCCAGCGGCTTGTCCGCTACTTTTTGCAGCGCGACAAACTGGTTGGACCACTGCCATGTGCCAATGCCTGTGCCTTTAACAACGGTGGATTCCTCGATAATGCCTTTGTTCTGGCTCAATGTTTCTTGAGATGGCGCAGCGCCTTCCTGAAGCAGCTTGGCAAGGCGACCAAAGAATTCGGTAAACAGTGCATCGTCCTCGTAACCGAGCGCAGTGCCTTCCGCATTGTAGAGCGAGAAGCCATTCGTTCTCAGGAAATAGTTGAAGAAAATATCCGGTGCCATCGACTCGTCAAAGTAAATGCCTTTGTCCTTGGCTTGTCCGGCAAGCTTCTCGTAGTCATCCCATGTCCAGTCTTTGGGAATTTCGGTGATGCCTGCTTTTTTCAGCGTTTCGGGGTTGTATTGGTAGCCGAGTACATTGACCCCAGTTGGGATACCATACTGTGTGCCGCCGATCACGCCTGTGCTAACGACGCTTTCGCTCACATCGTCCAGCTTGATCTGGTTGCCGATGTATGGCTTCAGGTCTTCCAATTGACCATTTTTGGCATACTGGCTAATGTAGGAGATGTCCATTTGAATAATGTCGGGTAATTGGTTGGCAGCTGCTTGCGGAGCGAGCTTTTTCCAGTAGTCGTCAAAGGACGCATACTCGATGTCGATATTCACGCCGGGATTTTCCTTTTTGTACATGTCGATAACCTGCTGGGTATAGCTGTGGCGTGTATCCGATCCCCACCAAGCGATGCGAATCGTCTTGCCATCTTGTCCGCCGCTTGCACCAGAACTGCTGCTACCGGAATTGCCGCACGCAGTAATGGTGAGCAAAATGGCGATCAGGGTTAAGATAGAAGCTGTCTTTTTAAAATTCATGCGTAGTCTCCCCTTTCGATAATGGACAATCCATAACATGTAAAGCATGGTGGATACGTGAAGAGAGCGAAGCCGATATGTAGCTGGACGTGGAAGCGACTCTGAAAAACAATTATTTTGTTAACGCTTACATTTTTGAACTATCTTTATTCTCGCAGATGGGCATACGCAAATGAATACACAAATCCGAGGTTTTGGTTTAAAAAACAGAGGGACATAAAATGAGACAAAACGGATTTACAGTGTAGATTGCCGAGCAATTTCATGTCATAACCTAGAATGTCAAAAAATAAAAAAACCGTTTATACGGTTGAGCAGTCTTATTTATATGTATAGCCTAATCGATGTACATAGCCGGATGGGTAAAGATCGTAGCAACAGAGTAGATAGAGACGCATGGACGGAGGAATCATCTATGGAAGAAAGGGAATGGGCAATCGCAGCCTGTAAGGGCGATGAAGAAGCCTTTTACCAACTTGTATCTATGCACCGCCGTAAGCTGTACGGCATCGCTTATGGATATATGCACAATGAACAGGACGCACTTGATATGCTTCAGGAGACGGTATGCCGTGGACTATTGCAATGTCGGAAGCTGCGCAATCCTGAACGCTTTATCCCGTGGTTGATTCGCATCATGATCAACTGCTGTATGGATGAGCTGAAACGCAAGCGCCGCAGTGTTCCGCTGATGGAGCATCATACAGATCAATCGATGGTCGAGATGAAGAATGAAGATCGCCTTGATCTAGAGCATGCCTTGCAGCGGCTGCAACCCAAATACCGACACGTATTGATTTTGAAATATTATAACGACCTCACGCTAACCGAAATCGCGAGTATTCTAGAACGTCCAGAGGGTACGGTCAAAACTTGGCTGCATCAAGGCTTAAAGCAAATTCGCTTAAAACTAGATAAAGGAGGCGACATTCCCCATGAGCCCATCTAACTCATCGCTGCATGACCAAGCGAAGGAACGCAAGCAGCAAGCGGCACAAACGGACGATGCACAATTGGAAGCAGCGATTCGGGGCGGTATGCGGCAGGCTCGTCAGCGTAGAAGCGATGGCTGGCGCAAGCATTGGAAAGCACTGATCGGCGCCACGGCTGCTATCGTATTGCTGATCGGAACCGGAGCATTCCTATATGATCAACATGCACCTTTTGCTCATACTGCTGCTCCCGCAGATCAGCAAAGCCCTGCCGATCTTCCAGACTATGTGACTCAGTTATATCAACAGGAGATGTTCAAGCTGTCGCTCCAACCTGCCATTCAGCATGGGCTGTATCAGTCGATCCATCGCAGCAGTGGATCAGAGCATTATAAGCTAACGATTGACGGTATAGTGGCGGATAGCCAGCGGATGATTATCCTGTATACCGCTGTGGATCGCACCGGACAGAATGCACCGCAGATCAACAATAGCGAATATACGCAGCTGATTGATTCCGAGCACAACAAGAGTCTGCCCAATATCTATAATGTAGAGCTACCCGCAACCGACTCTTCTACTAGTCATGGCGCGCTTGTGTTTGATTATCCTGATGGGCAGTCGATTCCCCATACGCTTAGACTAGAAGCGGATATGTATAGCGGTTTGAACAAGCAGCAGACTGAGCAGGTGCAGGTTGATTTTACATGGAACAATCGCCAGCTGGATGATCTCAAGCGTACGGAAGTATGGAACAAGACCTATACGATTCAAGGCTATCAGGTAAAGCTTGCTCGTATTACGCGCACTCCATTACGTACAGATGCGGAATTAGAGTGGGTACAGCAGCATAACAAAACAATCGAAAGTGCCGATGTACGACTCTTTTCCAAAGACCCTGATACCTCTGCTCTTACGATGCTGGGGATTCAAGGCTCTAACCGTTATCAGGAGAAGGGTACCACTCATTTTACATTGTATTATGAGGGCAGTTATTTTGCTCAGGATCAGCGTCTGTCCCTTCAATTGGAGCGGATCAAATTCCAGTTGGCACAACCTCTTCCTCTGGTCGCAGATGTAGCTCAATCCAAATTGTTGGATTCCCCTACTTCGGATATTCAACTGTCGAATGTCAAAAAAGATGCAGCTACTGGTGATATGGTCGTCGATCTATCCGTGCCTACTCTTCCTTCCGGTGAATGGTATGAATTGAAAATAAATTATGAGTTCCGCGATGCAATGAATCGTAGCTATACGATCAAGAGTCAGGAACAGCATGTTTCCAGTGGCCGCATCCTATACCAGCTAGTGCTGGATGGAGCTGCCAATTACAAGCAGCCGCTTACTTTTACGATTGATGATTATCAAGGTACATTTTTGTATCCAACCCAACCTATTACGGATGAGCTGAATTAAACGAGAGGCAAGTATCCTCCTTTGTTCATATCCGACCAAACAACCGTATTCATGCTGTTCGATGCTCTCATCAACAGTGGTGAATACGGTTGTTTGGTTTGTTGTATCTGGTCATTTCCTTATCGTTCCCTTGACTGCTACCTCTTATCCCCGCCGATACTCTGTCGGCGTCATGCCCGTCACCTTTTTAAACACTTGGCTAAAATACTGCGAATTCCCACCGAATCCGAACAGCTCCGCCAACTCAAACACCTTCACATCGCCACTACGACGAATATGCTCGGTTGCACGCTCAATCCGATACCGATTCACATAATGTGAGAAATTATCGCCCGTCACCTTTTTGAAAATCTTCCCTAGATAATCGGGGTTCATGTACAGCATCTGGTTAGCGACGCCGTTCAAGGATAATTCGGCATTGGTGTAGTTTTCCTCGATGATTTGTAGCATCTTGTTCACGACGGAGGATTGGCGATTAATATTGCTTTTGTAGTAGCTGCCCGTCAGTTCAATCGCCGCATGACGAATAAAGTCATGTAGTCCAGTCAGCGTATCTAATTGTGACAACTCGGCAAGCTGTGCTGTTGGCAAGGAACGCTCCTCTTCTGGGTACAATCGCAGCATGACCGCATACAGCTGCAATACATACGAACGTGTCACCGCCATGTCTAACCGCAGCTCCGATAGCGTGGCAAACAATCGTCCAATCTCCGTCTCCACCTGCTCCACCTGACCAGACTTGATGATCAGCGTAAACTGTTCCTCATCCAACTCAAATCCGCTGCCCATGCGACAATCGTGCAGCGCAATATCCTGACGAGTCATCAGACTACCACCACCGATATAAAAGCGGTGATTCATTACTTGCTGGGCATCTCGGTACATGCGCCGTAGCTGTTCTAGCGCATCTGGCTCACTAAGCGCCACCGTCACATCCAGCTTATAAAAGCTACCAAATACATCCTTCACTTCATTCAATTCCTTGATCAGCCGTGCTGTATCTGCTGGATCATCGATCAGCAGCAGCAGCTCGTCTTGAAGCTGGATTGTCGTGCCCATCAGCACGCCCTCCACTACATCCTCAGCGATATTTTTCAGTGCAAACAGATGCTCATATTCATGCGACTCCTCCACCCGCATCAGCACAATCCGTACGGTTCGTTCGGTCAGCTGCATATGAAATAATCCCTCGTAATACGCCAGATCACGACTGCCATACATTTTGTTAGAGATAAATTCCTTCAAAAATTGCTCCTTCACCTGCGGTAGCATCCGGGTAAACTGGTCACGCATGCTGCTGACGAACAGCTCACGCTCCTGCTCGGCGGCACGTTCAGATAGCAGCTCGGCAATCGCCTCCTGAATCTGCTGCTCATTGCATGGCTTAACCAGATAATGCTTCACCCCATACTGCATGGCACGACGCGCATAATCAAAATCCTTATACCCTGATAGCATAATAAATCGCACATCGGGAAATTGCTCATATGTCTTCGCTACCAGACCAATGCCATCCAGACCCGGCATGGAAATGTCGCTGATCACAATATCCGGTCGCTTCTCGGCAATGCGTTCGTACGCCTCCAATCCGTTGCGTGCGGTTCCAACCAGCTCCGTTCCGCTACCGTGCCAGTCTACTACGCTAGAAATGCCTTCCAGAATCATACGCTCGTCATCCACCAACAGCACTTTGTACATGATCTTGATCCCCTTTCTGATATGGAATCCGAATATGAAATGCAGTTCGCACGTTCGGCTCGCTCTCAATATCAATGCCGTATTCCGGTCCAAAGGTCAGCTGGATACGCTCCGTAATATTGTTCAGCCCGATGCCTTTGCCGCGTGTCTGCACCTGCCCTTGATACAGCCGTTCCAGAAATTCCGCCGTCATTCCCGGTCCATCATCCTGTACGGTAATATGCACAGTTTCTCTTTCCAGTCGGGCAGCGATACGAATATGACATTCCTCGATCTTCGGCTCTAGCGCGTAATGGATGGCATTCTCTACTAGCGGCTGTAGCGTGAATTTGGGAATACAGGTGTCGTACAATTCCTCTGGTACATCAATATCAAAATTCAGCCGTTCCTCGAATCGCATCCGCTGAATCGTTACATAGCTGCGTACAATGTCCAATTCTCGTTCCAGTGAGATGACCTTTTCCGTCATATTGACTGAACTCCGCAACAGAAAGCCGAGTGCCTCTACCATACGTGAGATTTCTGGTTGCTTGTTCATCTTCGCCATCCAGTTGATCGATTCCAGCGTGTTGTATAGAAAATGCGGATCAATCTGCGCCTGTAATGCTTTCAGCTCCGTTTCGCGGATCAGCAGTTGCTTGGCATAATTCTCGTCGATCAGCTCGCGGATGCGGCGCAGCATGCGGTTAAACGTTCGATGCAGCAGACCGACTTCATTTTGCGCACGGGTAATGGACGGATCGGCAGGCAGCTCGCCCAGCTGATCCAGATTGCCTGTTTCGACGGTACGCATCTTTTGCAGCAGTCGTTCCATCGGGCGAGTAATGCTGCGCGACAAGCGTGTACCGAACAGTAATGCCAATAAGAAGATACCGATAAATATAATCGTCACCAGCTGCTTGATCCATATAATACGCTGGAACATGCGGTCAAACGGTGTAATATGCAAGTACGTCCAGCCTGTGTACGGCGATTGAATACGCGCGGAGAAATAACTTCCCTCCGGTTCAGAAATGACGCCATACGGCTTGCTATTATGCAGCTGGTTATCGATCTGTCCGCGCGAAAACGGCGGCTCCTCTGGGTATACGATTTTATTGCCATCCGAGATGATTAGCTGGCTGCCTGCACTGCTCTCCACCTGCTCCTGCACAATCCGCTCGATGCGTACGCGGATCATAATCGTACCCAGATCATTAAGGGTAAAGGTAGAATCACTGAATTGCTTAAACTGTCGCACCGCCAGCAATTCCCCCTGCTCGCCCACATACCATGCGTTCGAGCCGCTGTACTGCTGTGCCAGTCGGGTTAATGCTGGACGCAAATCAGCAGGCACACCTTCGCGATTCCCGGCAAACATAATCTCCCCTTCACGATCAATCGCCATCATGGAATAGACAAACTGCTCCGATCCAGCAAACGCGACGAGTCGGTTGGTAATCTTTTTGCGGATCACGTTTTTTTCATACACAGACGGCTCTTCCTGCAATTGCAGCAAGTAGCGCTGTAGCTGTTCATCTGTCACCACACGAAAGGTCAGATTCTCCATATCTTTGAGCTGATTCTCGATCTCGAATGACGACATATTGAGCAGCTCCGACGTCTTCTCGTACATCTGATTGTCGTACGTGCTGTACACCGTGTTCAGCACGATCAGATACGAAGCAAAGCTAACCAGCATCAACGTCGAGATGAGCAACAGCATTTGCCGATGAATACCTAGATTAATGTAAGCGCTTTTAAAACGAGATAGCATAATGCCTTCCCCCATCAAAGGATGATCTTCTGTCCCGTCTATCATGTAAAGCAGTTTGTAGCCCTGATTTAAGCGTGGTACGCTAGCCAGCGTTCTTCTTACTCATCTACATCTGTCTCTTCATTTACATATTTATTTATCATTTGTAATTTAATGTATATTATAGCGTGGAATATAGAAAATTGCAGTTGTTTTATCCGACAAGTGAAAAAAGTCATTCTGCTCCAGACCAAAAAACCGCTGTACCCTTCCTGCCAAACACAGTGGGTACAGCGGTTATGAAAAAGTGAAAAGAGATGTCGCTAAACTTGTTTCTCTTACCTTGGCTTGCTTCCCTTACCTTGGTTTTATATCACTCCACTGCGACTCGTGATTACTGGCGGATAAAGACAGCTTTCCAACGATTCACATAATGCACATCATAGCCAAATTGATCGGCAAGGACAGCAATCGGTACATATACCTTGCTCTGCTGCATAAAGGATGCCGCATCGGTGGTGACGGATTGCTTATTTACCGTCAGCGTTTTGCTATTCAGCGGTACGATCACTGTATTGCTGCCGCTGGTAACCGTTGCCTGTTTGCTAGTACTAGACCAGCTGACCTTAGCACCCAAAGCGGTCGTTACATCGCGCAACGCCACATACGTACGCCCATTGCGAACGATAGGCTTGGACTGGCTTTGCAGTAATTTGCCATTGGTATACAGAACCGTATTGTCGGTACCATTCACTGCCGAAGATGGCGTCATATAGCCCTTTTCGCCCCAGATTGCCATGCTAAACGCAACAGCCATCGCCTGATAACCCGTCGCATTGGGATGAATATCCCCCGCCGCAATATGGGTCATCGCCAGTTCTTTCCCTTGAAAGGACGGCGAGACATGAGCAACCCGAATATCATTGCCTTTGGCAGTATAGGTGGACACTGTATCGTCGATAATGCTACTGAACTTAGCAGCCGTTTCGTTCAGATCATGATACAGCGTGGCGCCTGCCAGCAGAGGTACTGGTTGATACTGATCCGCGATGACAATGACGGCATCCGGGTTCAACGTAGTCAGCTGATCCAGTATCGATCCTAGATTGGTACGATACGTATTCAACACCGGCTGCAAGTTGATTTGCGACAAATCGTGCGGCAATGCGGTCAACGAACCGAGCGCATTCAGAAAATCATTGCCCCCAATCGTAATGGTGATCAGATCGGCAGCTTGAATCTCCTTGCGGGTTGCCGCTCCATCCAGTGTGCGCGTTGCACCGGGTAAGGTGCTCTGAATGGTCGCTGTGCTCACACTGCGTCCAGCGGTGATTGCATTCATATAATTGTTCAGACCCGTGCTGGTCAGACCGAGAATGCCCTCGTTGTCTGCCTGTGCATGTCCACGGAATAACTCCTGCTCTTCCAAGCGTGGAGCAAAGCCGTCATAATCGGCAGCAGCTACACCCGGCTCGTAGCCGACGGTGAGCGAATCGCCGAGAAATACCATATGCTCATAGGCTTGGGTCGCCGATGCTCCGCTCGCTGCCGCTCCGTATACGGGAGTCGTTCCGGTAATACCGCTACCGCCGAGCAGTAGGGTAAGTATCATCATGTATGGTACAATCATGCGCCATGTCTCCTGTCTGACCTGATGTGTGCGGCGTACTGCCGGTTGGGCATGCTTCGGGTGCAACGAATGAAGGGTGCCGCTGTGATAGTCGGCAGGTGTATTGGTGCGCATTCAGGTACTCCTTTTGATTTCATGCGTGTGCATGGTGATCGTGTGATGTTACTTCGGTGGATTGTCGCTGTCGTCTGGATGATTGCCGTCCGTATCGCTGTGCTTGGTGCGTTCCAAGTATTTGTCGTAGCGGTCGTCGAGTTCTTTGGCAAGCTTGCGGTAGTGCAGCGTTTCTTCGACGATCGGGTCATGCTCGGCTTGGATACGCACTTCGTATTTGGACTGGATCAGTCGACGTTCACGGGCTTCTCGGTCTTCTTCTTGCATCTCGCCTTCAGTTAGGCGTTCGGATAATTCGCGTTCGAGTTCATCGGATGACATGGGGAGACACCTCACTTGTTTTTTTAGTAGGATGGAGCAAGATTTTGCCTCTTGGATGCGTGGGGCCGCTTCGGGAAGGGATTGGCTTTTTCTTTTTTATTTGGAACGTTCGCGTAATGCCGATGGTTAATTGTGTTTAGAGATTATTGGTATGAGCAAATAACCGGCGGGCGTTTGGGCCTGTCGGTTATTTACCCGTTTTGGGTTTTGGAAAATCAGTTGATAGCTGACCAGGATAGGGTGGGTGTAGGGTTCAGTATTTCGGTCAGTGTGATGATTGTTTGTTGTGAGTGATCTGGGTGCTATTGGAATGCTTAGTTCGTTTATTAGTCGTTTAAGCCGGAATCGTGTAGTTGTTGGATCAGTTCGTTATGAATGTTGCCGTTGCTGGCTACGATGTTGCGGACGGTGATGTCGTATGGGTTGTTAGCGACGTCGGTGACGGTTCCGCCGGATTCGGTGACGAGTAGGGCGCCTGCGGCGAGGTCCCATGCGTTCAAGCCGATTTCCCAGTAAGCGTCGATGCGTCCAGCTGCGACGTAAGCCAAGTGCAGGGCAGCCGAGCCGACGTTGCGGACACCGCGGACTTTGGGCAGGATGTCGGTCAGGGCTTTGGTTTTGACTTCCACGCTTGTGCTTGGTGGGAAGCCCGTTGCGACCAGACTTTCGTTCAGTGTGGCGTGGTCAGCGGCTTTCATCAGGTTGCCGTGTACATACGCTCCTTTACCCTTTTCAGCTACAAACAGCTCGTCATGGGTCGGGTCGTAAATAACACCAACGATCACTTCGCCTTTGTGTGCGACAGCGATGGATACACAAAAGTATGGGAAACCATGCACAAAGTTTGTCGTGCCATCAATCGGATCGACGATCCAGACGTATTCAGCGTCTTTGACCGCGTTCACGGCGTTGGTAGATGCTTCCGCACCGATGCCTGCGCTCTCTTCGCCGAGGAATTCATCGCCGGGGCAGTACGTTTGGACAAGCTTGCGAATCATCTGCTCTGCGCCTTTGTCGACTTCGGTAACGAGATCTTGAGACGATGTTTTGGTATTCAGTTGGCGATGGTCACCGACTTTGCTTTTGATCCATTCGCCGGTTTTGGATGCCGCATTGATCGCTACGGCAACACGACTTTTGCTGCTGACAACATAGGGCTGCTTTTGGTCTTTTTCCATGTTCAATCCCCCTGATTATGATGGGCGTACAGTGTGTGACTGCCGCCGCAAGCCAGATGGCTGTAAGCTAAGTATAGGTGCGGACATACACGGTGGCATGTCCGCCTGTGTTGTTTCGATATGCCTACTATTAAGGTAACACTTCAATGGTTCCGTTGTCGATGATGCGCACGCCATCCTCGGTATAGTTACGCAAATCGTTCATCAGTTGGCGTAGTGCAGCATCCTTGTGCTTCGCTTCCAGCATTACATCGAGATGGCTGGACGTACGAGCCGCCTCCCTTAAAAAGTCCAGCAGCGGTCCGGCTTCTACCCCGTCCGCATGACTGCGACGATCCGTTGGACTTTTCGGGCTAGACGCATGGATTTTGGGTGGCAAATGAACACCGTCTGGCACATCTGTACGTGACAGCGATGATTCCCATGTTTGCGCTACCTGCGGCCACCAGTCTGATGCTGGTTCGCCTTCGCAATTGACCAGATGATGGTGAATATCTAGCACCATCGGCAAACCGGTACGCTGCGCTACCGCAAGCGTCTCCGGTGTGGTAAATGTTTTGTCGTCATTTTCCAGCGTGATCCGGCAGCGAATATCGTCATCCAATGTAGCAAAATGCTCGACAAAACGGTCTGCCGCTGTCGGCTTGTCCCCGTAGGCTCCGCCAATATGAATATTGTTCTTGGAGCGCGCATCCAACCCCATCGCATCCAGCATCTTCACATGATAGCGCAGATCGCGGATCGACGATTCTAGCACCTCTGGGCGTGGTGTGCTCAGCACGGTAAAATGATCCGGGTGAAACGACACCCGCAACTCATGCTTGTGCACATACTCCCCAATCGCGGCAAAATCCTCTGCCAGCGCCGGAAACGGGTCCCAATCTGCCAGCTCAGTATGCGTCGCGAGCGGGATCAGCTTGGAGCTCATGCGGTACATATGAATATCCTCTGCCACATTATGCTTGAGCAGACGCAGTGTATTTTGCAAATTGGTACGGGCGATCTGTTCCAGTCTCCGCAGACCCGCTTCCCGGTCGGGTAGCTTGCGGAAATTGGACATGGTCATCGTTTTGGAAGGAGAGGAATCTTTCACTTCCAGCGAGATCGCTACATACCCAAAACGGACGATCATCAGGCGTCCTGATCCTGCTCGCCAAAGAACATTTCATAGGCGAGATGCGTTTGCACGCTGGATTCCTCTGGTGTTAGCTTGCGGATCAGTTCCATCTCGACTTCGGTGACCTCGTTGCCTTGGAAGTTGATCTCTGCGATGCAGCCGGTAATTTTGACGATAGCGATTGCCGTGTTCTCCGGGTTATAGGCGATTACCTTTTGCCCGGTCGGATAGACGCGAAAGCCCTGCTTGACCATCTTGCCCTTGCCGTATTCCAGCAGGTCGAGCAGCTCCTGTTCGCTTTTGAATTTGCATACGGAATTGAATTCAGTTTGAAAACCCATCCCTTTCGCCTCCCTAATCATTGAATTAAAGTGTCGTCTCATTTATAAACCTTTTGGCGCATCGTCCTAACAGTTCCATGCCAATCACAGCCAGAATATACAGCCTTCCTTGGTAAACGAAGAAACGGCCGCACCGCCAAATCTGTGCAGTACGACCGTTATGTTATTTATATACTTTGATTTAATCGCGTCCGAATTGCAGGGCATGGCGCTTTGCATAGCGATCCAGTCCAAGCTGAATCAGCTGGTCCAGCAGCTCTGGATACGATTTGCCTGTTTCTCGCCACAGCAGCGGATACATGCTGTATGCGGTAAAGCCCGGCATCGTGTTCACTTCGTTGATCATCACGGCATTGTCGCTGCGACGAACGAAGAAGTCCGCGCGGCACAGACCGCTACCGTCAATCGCTTTGAATGCACGCAATGCCATCTCGCGCAGGTTCTCCGCCAGCTCGCTGTCGATCTCCGCTGGAATAATCATACGGGACGTGCCATCGATGTATTTTGCCTGATAATCGTAATAGTCGCTGCCGCTGGATACGATCTCTCCCGGCACGGAAGCAAGCGGCAGTTCGTTGCCGAGTACGCCCACTTCTACTTCGTGTGCATCCACGGCTTCTTCCACGACAACCTTCAGGTCAAAACGCAGTGCGTATTCGATTGCGCGTTCCAGCTCATGACGGTCTTTGGCTTTGGTAATACCGACACTGGAGCCGAGATTCGCTGGTTTTACGAAGCAAGGGAACCCGAGATTGTGCTCAATGCTGTTCAGAATCTCATGCTCATGCTCCTGATACTCGGCAGCGATAAAGGTTTCGTATTTGCACTGCGGCAGACCAGCTTGAGCGAACAGCTTTTTCATAATCGCTTTGTCCATGCCTGCGGACGATGCTAGCACGCCAGCACCAACATAAGGCATATCCATCATTTCAAACAGCCCTTGAATGGTGCCGTCTTCGCCGTATGTACCGTGCAGCAGCGGGAACAAGACGTCAATTGTGCTCTCCTGTCCGCCCAGCTTGCGCCAAAGTACGCTCATCGCTTCGGATGTGGCTTGTTCGCCGCCGTGGATTTGCAGTTCTTCCGGTTGGGCAGGTGGCGCGGTGTACGTTTGCCCCATATTCCAGCGTCCATCGCGATCAATATAGATCGGGACGATGTTGTATTTGTTGTAATCCAGTGCATTCAATACCGAAAATCCGGTTTGCAGCGATACCTCGTGTTCGCCGGATTTGCCGCCGTAGATCAAGCCTACGGTCAATTTTGTTGCTGTCATGTTGGAACCCCCGTTACTATTGTTCATATTTAGAAACCATGCATAAAAGGTAAGGTCAAAGTGTACAGTCGGAATCGTCCGCCGCACGATCCTGTGCATACAGGAAAAGTCAGACGAACGGGCTGTGTTATGGCCCTTTCTTAGTATAAATGTTCAGATGGATGGCTGCAAAAAAAGTTTGGTTTTTAGTAAATTTGACACCGATATGAATATACTGGTATATTATCCTCGAAAAGGAGGTGATTGCTTTGTATATTGGAAAAAAAGAATCTAATAAGTACGAGACTATGTCAGCTGGAATGTTTGGAGAAGGCTCTGTTCGATTCAAAAGCTCTGGTGGTAGCGGCGGAAATAACAGTGGTGGTGGCAGCGTAAATGTCAGCTGTATACTCGCTTGCTGCTGTGTTAGTGGTGGCGGCGGCGCAGATAGCAGTAAAAAATACTAATCATTACCCAAGTTTTTAAACACATATTTCGAAAGTAGTATAAAGGAGCGATACTATGTACATCGGAAAAAAAGAATCTAATAAGTACGAGACTATGTCAGCTGGAATGTTTGGAGAAGGCTCTGTTCGATTCAAAGGCTCTGGTAGTAGTGGCGGAAATAGTAGTGGTAGTGGCAGTGTAAATGTCAGCTGTATACTCGCTTGCTGCTGTGTTAGCGGCGGCGGCGGCGCAGATAGCAGTAAAAAATACTAATTTCATTGCGTCTGTTGCTCATAACAAGCAACAGACGCGTTTAAAATGCGGAGGGAACTTACATGTATGATGTAAATCAAAAATTTTCGATTAATAGCTTTGTGATTTATGCTTTAGCTCCAAATGAATTGGTAGTAATGCATAATAAAGGTATAGTCAAAATCTACGATCCCAGAATGATTGAGCTTATAACAGAGTGGGATACTCAAGATGATAAAATCGTCACATATTTTACATTAGAGAATACTTTTCAAGAGCAATGCCATCAAGCTATTACATTCTTAATTGAGAACGCTGTTCTTCTTGAAGAAAAGCACTTAAACTATGATATTAAAAATTTGAGTATTCTTAGCAATAACAAAGATTTTCTTGAACTTTCCGAAAAAACTTATTTTCAAGATCTAAATATAGAAAACAAAGAATTAATCTATCACTCTTCTGTTGACAACAACATTGCAAATTTTACTAATAATTCTTTGATAGTGGTTTTTCTTAATCCTTATAATAAAAAATTAGCATTTGCTATTCGAGAAGCTTTAAGAAAAACAAGCGGATCTTTATTATTAATGAGCTATACATACAATAGTAATTTTTATATAGACTCTTTGTATTTCCCAGATTTGTATGTCCCATGTCATCTTTGTCATATGGGGCATATAGAATCGCAATTGCGGGTTAATACAGACAATCAAATTACTTATCAACAAATTATAGACTCTATTTATTATGATAACCCCAAATTTTCAATTTATATGCATTTAAATAAAAATCAACTTTTACAAATAACTTCTATGCTAAGTAAACTTATTTATAAACATATTGTGGATTATGATGAGTTAACAATCAATAACGAAGAGTTTCAAGAGTGTACTATGTTTGATCTACAGTCTGGGAAAGTTTTTACTGACTATTCTCTTCATTGGGAGTTGTGTGATTGCTATGAATAACAAACTTGATACTAATACAGTAGAACGATCTCTTACAGATTATATGTACAAATACTTACCTTCAAAAATCGAAAATATTGTCAGTAAATTTCATCAATCAGGTAACTTTACCTTAGCAGCTTCAAAAAGACATAAATACATTTCTGAAGAAGTATTGGACTGGGCTTACACAATTGAGAATACAGATACTTTACCTAGTTATTATGAGAATACAATCAATCTTCTGCCAATCGATAGATACGATAAAGTTAGTAGCAATAGAACTTTATCTAAAGATAAACAATTAACTTTAGAACATCTTTCTCATCTTTTGTACAATGCATTTGGTAGAGGAAAAGCATCCAACTCTAAACAATATCCTTCTGCAGGCGCATTATATCCTGTTATGCCTCTATTGCTCATATTTAAAGAACAAGATTATGCTCTTCCAGGTGTTTATGCTTACAACGAAAAGAGTAATCAACTTTTGCAAATTAAGTCTTGGTCTTCGAAAGAAGCATTATTTATTAAAAAAGATTGCTGTATGTTTACAGAAACATTGTCAGATACATGTATAGCGTACAGTATAGATATGCGAAAAGCTTTATTCAAATATCGTTATAGAGGCTATAGACATGCACTAATAGAAATTGGAGCTATGACACAATGCTTTAAAGAATGTTTGCATCAATTCGATACAAATTTAGCAGAAGTAAGTTGGTCAGGTTTTAATGATAACCAATTAACTTATCTTTCGGGTTTAAATGTTAAGTTAGCCCCCATCACTTTACTGCAATGGTTTGGTTATACCGAAGGGACGTGAATTTATGCTGCATATGAGGTTTATGGATCATTTTAATATTCCGCAATCAAAATTTATAGAGAATTCTATATACACTTCAATATGTAGAATTGGAAACACAGTAAAAAATGGATATATTGGTCCCGATACTGCTTCAGCTATTGATATAAATAAACAGCTATCTATTAAAAAAGCATTCTCAGAAATTGTTGAAAGAAGAGCATTGATGTTTGGAAATATTAATAACACACCATATATTGATGCATTTGAATTAATAAGTAATAAACCTGCAGTACTTAATAGTAATTATGCTACGTATAATCAAGAAGAAGACCTTTTTACCGATACAACTGGAAGTGCTGCGCATTACTCATCAAAATCCGCAATTTACTCTGCTTTGTTAGAATTAATTGAAAAAAATGCTTTGTTTTTATTTTGGTATGGAAAAAAAGGACATAGAATTACGAATCAACAGTTAAAAGAGGTAAAGTCATTAAGTAAAAATACTGTTTTTAATCATTTAAATAACACTAAAAAATTAATGGTTTTTGAATCGGATTTTTTTCACCCACTTCATATTGTTTATACAATCGTTATAGATCAAAACATTATAGTTAGCAGTGGTGTAGGGTCTTCTTTTTGTTTTGAAGAAGCATTACAACATTCTTTCAACGAAGCTTATTTACTACTTTGGAAAAATGAATCATTACTTCTGTTTTATCGAAATGATTCTGATTATAGGACTTATTCAGAATCCCCAGAAAATATTCTTACCTATCTAAATCAATTTCCTACAGCAAAAGAAATAAATCAGATTTTCTCCTACAAAAGTCAAAATAAGCATATACCTGATTTATTAGATACTTTGCCACCATGGATTGAAAAGATTTATTTAATTCCACTGACACAGTGCATTTCAAAGCATTTAAAATGTATTAAGATTTTCTCACCATATATGTATAATCACATTCCTTCTAAAAAAAACATAAATCTAAATAATCCTATGAATGTTTATACTATAAATTTAAAAAGTGAACAAATGGCTAAAATACCAGATTGTATAGTCACTTAACATTAAGGAGAGCTAATATGTATTTGACACCGAATATTGGAACACCTTTTATTTTAAACCATATGCATGTTACAAGAAGTCTCTTTCGTGAATCAATGAAAACATGTGAAATTGTCCCATTTGAAGAACATGGTGTTGTGGCCTCTGCTTCTAATATTCATTTAAAAAACACCATAAAAGCAGCAATAGGAGAGCATTTAGAACGGATTTCTTTATTTACAAATAATAATCGCTTTACTACTAAAAATATACAAGGAATCAACCTTGCTACTGGAGACATACAAGCTATTCCAATCCATCGCATTCTTTTATCTTTTAAATCTTCTGTATTCAAAGATTATAAAACAGAGGATTTCTTTAATGATAGTTGTGGTTTGGCCAGTCATGTTGATTCTGATTCTTCTATAAATTCAGGTTTTTTGGAATGTTTTGAACGACAATCCTTAATTTATAATTGGTTAACCAAATCAGCCGGAAAAAAAATCGAATTAAATAAAATCGAAAAAGATTACACCTTAAAGAAATTAATCTCTATTGCGCAAAAATATACAAATCATTTGCATTTTTTTGATATATCCTTACATAAATCTGTAAAAGTAATTGTATGTTTAGGATATGGGCAATTTACTAAAGGCACTGGAGTAAGCGCTGGTTGGAACTATTCTGATGCAATCAAAGGAGCTTTGCTAGAATTATTTCAATATATAACAGTCGAACAAGAGGGAAGTGAATATGAGGAACTATCAGAAAATGATCCCTACTATTATGGTAATTACTTTTTCAAAAAATTAGATACAAAAGAATTCGTAAAACAATTCAGTTATTTAATTGATAATAGTTTACCTATCGACAACTTTAATTTATATCAATCCTATAGAAAAATGAGTTTACAAAAGATAACCAAAGAAATTTTTGAAGATATCGGCTTAGACTTTATAGTTTGTTATATTCCTCCTGTTTTTTTAAATATAAATACAAAAATAATTAAAGTTTTAACTACTAAAGGATTTCCACATATGCATACAAAAACAATCAATCCAGAAAGCATTCCTTTTTTAAAAAAAATGAAATCAACAACATACCCAAATATTTATCAAACTATTCCTTTTGGTTAGGAGATTAATTTTATGAAAGCTTATATTTATCAAAGAGTATTAAAAGAATATATAATACTCTTTTTCAAAATGATTATAAGTAGTAAAATCACTTTTTTATGGTATCTAATATTACCTACTGCACTCTTTTTCTTCTCACACTATAGTTGGTTTTTAAACAAACCTGAGAGTGGAGAATTCTATTTTCAATTTAGTGTTTTTGTAGCATATATTATTTTTGTACTTTCCCTCGATGCTTCAGTAAGTTTGATTCGTCTACGTGAGACAGGTGCTTTTAAAGTATTTAAGTTCATTTCAGGATCTAAGTATATCGTTATATGGGCTCAAGTTCTAACACAAATAATAACAATGATTATGGCATGCCTTATATTTTCAGGCTTTATAGGTATAATCTTTATAAGAGATCCTATTGAATTTGTAATGCTTATCTCAGTTGTACTTTTAGTAGTTCTAATTACAGCTTTACCTTTATCATTATTTTTTCTTAGCTTACTTCTCTTGCCAATTAAACAAGAATCATTAATTACAATATTAAACATAATTATACTATGTTTCTTTTTAATATCTGCAAATAACTTTAAATTGCCAGACACAATCCAAATTATAATGCTTATTTTTAATCCATTAGAAGTTATACGACAATTTATTTTTGAATTATCTAATTTAATCATTCAAACTTCAATTCCAGTACACTCACTCCCGCTAATCATATGTATATTGATTGTCTACTTACTTATAGGAATATTATCTATGCCATATATAAAAGTATCATCTATTACTCAACGCACTTAAATAAAGGAGTTTACAGCATGATAACTATAGATAATTTGAGTTATAAATATGAAAATTCCCCTCATCATATACTGAAAAACATATCAGTAACTTTTTGTCCTGGTGTCATTAATGTAGTAATTGGAAAAAATGGAGCTGGAAAAACAACACTCTTTGATATTTTAACTCGTATAATTAGAACAGAAGGAACTATAACTGGTTTGCCTTCTGATAAAGATATTATTTATCAATTACAGGGATTATTTTTCCCAACCACTTTAACTGGAAAAGATTTATTTCGCTTCTTTTTATATACTGATATTTCTAGTAATTTAAAAATAAAAAATGAACCTTATACTGATGAAGATATGAGTAAAAATGAAGTCAACTTCATGAATCATATTTGGAATACTAAATACGGAAATATGTCTATAGGTGAGCGTAGATATCTAAGCATACTAGCTATAACTTTAATTAAAAGGAAATTTTATATTTTTGATGAACCTACTTCAGGTGTAGATCCTGAAGCTCGAGTACGTGTACTAAATAGAATTACAAAGCTGGTTAATGATCCTGAAAAGATAGTTTTGCTTTCAACACATACACTACATGAGCTTAAAAACTATCCTTGTAAGTTGCATTTACTTCATCATGGAGAATTTGAGTTCCAAGGTACTTACCAAGAATTTTTAGATTACTATGATAGTGATGATCCTGATATGGCATTTTATCATATGATTCATTCTGACTCTCAGTAAATAATTCTTACTTGCTCCTTTTCCGATCCAGCAGCGCATAGCCATATGCCACACCAACCACAATACCGCCAGCAAGCAGCAGCAATGGCGCACCGAATCCAGTCAACACACCCGCAAGCGCTGTGCCTGCTGAGCTGCTGGCAATTTTAAAGCCTGCCATCCCTGTAAATACCTGCCCTCGCACATGATCCGGCGCGTAATTCGACCGCACACCGAGCGTCGCTGCAAAAAACGGCGCATTCGCCGCACCAGCCACCGCCAATGCCAATAGCAGCGCCACATACGTCTGTGCCGCCAATGCACAAATGCCAAAGGCAACCGCCACCAGCGCTGTATACAGCAGCATATTACGCTCCGGCTCTCCACGTAGCGGAAACAGCGTCAGCAACAGCGATCCCGCCAGATTCCCCAGCCCAAACGCTGCTACCAGCCAGCCACCGCCTGCCGAATTTCCCAACTGCGCTGAGGCAAAAGCAACGGCGATGACAGAGATCGCCCCACCCGGAAATGCCGCCGCCATCATCACTATAATCGCTCGTCGCAGCGGTCCTGTATGCAGCAAAATATGGAATACACCTTGCTCCGATGATACGGCACTCTCCTTGGTATGTGGATCTCGCCTTTGCAAAGGTAGCCAGAGAATCAGCACTACCGCCACCAGCACACTTACCGAGAGCAGAATTAGCGCCAGTAGCGGACTGAACATCGTCGCTATCACTGCCACCGCTGCTGGCCCAAGTGTACCACTAATGCCATACGTGAGTGCATCCCAGCTTTCCGCACGGCGCTGCTGCTGCTCATCTCCCTGCACCAATCCCGACAGCACACTGCTGAGTCCACCAGTCAGTAACGGACCACACAGCCCTGCACAAGCAGCAAATACAATCGAAACGAACAACGGAATCTGTCCAACCGTGCAAGCAGTGAGCAGCACGAACAATCCGTATAATAGCGAAGCAGCAGCCAGCACACGCCGCTGATCGTTTGCCCGATCCAATAAGCGAGCGGTTAACGGTCCTAGCACATGCGGCGCGGTTAAGGCTGCTGCCAGCAGCGCGCCAGTTAGCTGCGGATGCGCCAATTGCTGATTCGATGAAGCTAACAGCACCAGCCCGACTCCAGCGCCTGCGTCCGCTCCACGAGCGATGACGGCTGCGACGATATATGGAAGCAATGCGGTCAATCCATGCCGCTTGTCTTGATCATTCATCCGAGTTGCTTGCTGCATCTGTGCGCCTCCGCTTCCTTTTATGTCATGAGGAATGGATAGAAAAGAGATTGGAGATTGCCTACCGAATCTTATAATCTGAGATTTGACTATAGGGTGAGCATATAGTGTTGGATCAGCATATTCTATTATTTACCCGACTCCCTACACTCCACCCTGTTTTTGCCAAAATGAACTGGAAGGAATGGAAGAAACGAAGACCTTCGCAACGCAAACAGCATCCTTCATCTTCCCTTTGGTGGAGCAGGATCATGGCAAAAGTTGCAATAAGAACCAAGCTTTTTGTACCATTTACATAGGAGGTGATTGGCAAATGAGCTGGAAAACATGGAAAGAAGAGTATGACATTCCGAAGGGGCTGATTCCTTTTCTCGGTGGATTGGCTGCCGTGGTGATAATCGGTTCGTCCGCCGTATATGTAGGTCTGCATGGCAATCCGTTTAAAACATACGCGGTAGCGCATGAAGTGAAGCAATATCTGGTAGAGAAAAAAGGCTATACAACGGATGACATCGCAAGTGTGGAAGGTGCGTACTCGTTCAAAACGGACAAGGATGCGTATGCTGCTATGGTTGTATTTAAAGACGAGCCGCAAAATGTATACGAGTATCATATTGATGGGAATGAGCAAATTTTGAATGGTCAGACGCGGAATAACAAGCATGTTCATGGAGATCAATAGAAACGATGTTGTATCCTTTTCCATGAATATAGCCTCTTCAACCGTAATCTACCCATGAACAGATACTATTCTACATATATAAAGAAGCAGACGAATAATGCAGATATACTCAAACAACCGATCTACACATCCTATGCGACTGATCCGCTTTCTATATCCACATCCAATCTGCAAAACAAAAACAAGTTCCCAGCGAATGAGGAACTTGTTTTTGTTTTATAGGTTTTATCAACCATAGAATCCCAATTTCTTCCCAAAAATAACTTTACGCGCCCTCATGTAAACGGTATACTTGTAGTAGTGGTTAATTTTGAAATCAAGTTTCACTCTGCGAAACTTAGATTCTGTATATCCAGAATCATTTCCGCCAGATTGACTCTTTTTTCACCCATGTTTATTTTTTCCTGTAACTTGTAAAGCCGTATTTCATTCAAGGAGGTTCATCTATGTCCGTTAAAGATTCATTTTCCGTTGGCCGTGAACTGAAAGTGAAAGACAAAAGTTACCGTTATTTCAGCCTTGAAGCGCTGAAAGAGCAAGGGTTTTCCAGCATTGATAAGCTTCCATTCTCCATTCGCGTATTGCTGGAAGCAGCTGTTCGTCAATTCGATGGACACGCGATCACTGAGGAGCATGTAAAACAACTCGCGGGATGGGCTGAAGGCCGTGAGGAAAAAGAGATTCCATTTATCCCTGCACGTATCGTATTGCAGGATTTCACTGGCGTACCTGTCGTTGTCGATCTGGCAGCTATGCGCGATTTTGTAAAAAGTCAGGGCGGCGATCCGAAGCAGATCAACCCGCTTGTACCGGTTGACCTGGTTATTGACCACTCCGTCATGGTAGATGCGTTCGGTACACCGGATGCACTTGAATATAACGTAAATGTTGAATTTGAACGTAACGAAGAGCGTTACCGTTTCCTGCGTTGGGCGCAAACGGCATTTGATAATTTCCGTGCTGTACCTCCATCCACTGGTATCGTTCACCAAGTAAACTTGGAGTATCTGGCTTCCGTCGCAGCAACCAAAACAGTTGACGGCGAAACGCAAGTATTCCCAGATTCCCTCGTTGGTACAGACTCCCACACGACCATGATCAACGGTCTGGGCGTTGTCGGCTGGGGTGTCGGCGGTATCGAAGCCGAAGCTGGTATGCTCGGTCAACCGCTGTACTTCGTTATGCCTGAAGTTATCGGCTTCAAACTGACAGGTAGCCTGAGCGAAGGTGCAACTGCAACCGACCTCGCGCTGACTGTTACCGAAATGCTGCGTAAAAAAGGCGTTGTCGGCAAATTCGTTGAGTTCTACGGTCCGGGTCTGGGCAACATCAGTCTGGCTGACCGTGCGACAGTTGCCAACATGGCTCCAGAGTACGGCGCAACAATCGGTTTCTTCCCTGTCGATGACGAAACGCTGTTCTACCTGCGCAACACAGGTCGTGCTGATGACCAAGTAGAACTGGTAGAAGCTTACTACAAAGCACAAAACATGTTCCGTACAGCTGAAACTCCTGATCCGGTATTTAGCGATGTAATCGAGCTGGATCTGGCTTCCGTTGTACCGAGTCTTGCAGGTCCAAAACGTCCACAAGACCGTATCGAACTGACTGATATGAAACTGAGCTACAATACAGCGATCCGCACACCGGTTGAATCCGGCGGCTACGGTCTGTCCGACGCAAAAATTGCCGAGAAGATCAAAGTTCAACATCCTAACGGCAAAACAAGCGAAATGGGCGCAGGCGCAGTTGTCATTGCAGCGATCACTAGCTGTACGAACACCTCTAACCCAAGCGTTATGATCGGCGCAGGTCTGCTTGCTAAAAAAGCAGTCGAACGCGGTCTGACTGTACCAGGTTATGTGAAAACAAGTCTGACTCCAGGCTCCTTGGTTGTTACCGAGTATCTGCAAAAAGCCGGCGTCGACAAATCACTGGAACAACTCGGCTTCTACCTTGCTGGTTACGGCTGTGCAACATGTATCGGTAACTCCGGTCCATTGCCAGACGAAGTAAGCCAAGCGATTGCAGATAACGATCTGACCGTTGCTTCCGTGCTGTCCGGTAACCGTAACTTTGAAGGTCGTGTCCATGCTCAGGTGAAAATGAACTATCTGGCTTCGCCACCGCTCGTTGTAGCCTACGCGCTTGCTGGTACAGTCGACATTGACCTGACAAACGATCCAATCGGACATGATCCACAAGGCGAGCCAGTTTATCTGAAAGACATCTGGCCAACAGCGAAGGAAATTCGCGATGCGATCGGTCTGTCGATCAGCCCTGAAATGTTCCGCAGCCGTTACGAAAATGTCTTCACTGCCAACAAACGCTGGAACGATATCCCTGTACCACAGGGCGAACTGTACGAATGGGACCCGAATTCCACGTACATCCAGAACCCGCCATTCTTCGAAAGCGTGGCAAAAGGCATGAACGACATTCAAGATATCCGCCATGCACGCGTACTCGCGCTGATGGGCGATTCCGTAACAACTGACCACATCTCGCCAGCGGGTAACATTTCGCCATCTTCGCCAGCAGGTCAGTATCTGAAAGAGCACAATGTAGAACGCAAAGACTTCAATTCCTACGGCTCCCGTCGTGGTAACCATGAAGTTATGATGCGCGGTACATTTGCCAACATTCGTATCCGTAACCAAGTGGCTCCGGGCACAGAGGGCGGCGTAACGAAGTATCTGCCAACCGACGAAGTGATGTCCATTTACGATGCCTCCATGCGTTACCAAGCAGAAGGTCAGAATCTGGTCGTGATCGCTGGTAAAGAGTATGGTACAGGTAGTTCCCGTGACTGGGCAGCCAAAGGTACATTCCTGCTAGGTGTCAAAGCGGTTATTACCGAAAGCTTTGAGCGTATTCACCGCAGTAACTTGGTGGGTATGGGCGTTATGCCGCTTCAATTCCAAGAAGGCTACAGCTGGAAACAGTTGGGTCTGAATGGTACCGAAGTATTCGATATTGTCGGTCTGAACAACGATGTAAAACCGGGTCAAACGCTGAACGTTACCGCTACACGCGAAGACGGCACTACGTTTGAATTCCCTGTTACCGTTCGTCTGGACAGCGCAGTGGATGTAGATTACTACCATAACGGTGGTATCCTGCAAACCGTTCTGCGTCAAATGATGAAGAGCGCCAACAAAGGTGAAACCGTATAATTCACCTGCCCATTGGCATACACGATAGCATACCAAAAAGCCCGCTGCTCCTTATGGAGGCAGCGGGCTTTTTCATGCAATCCGTTACGATATACGGCGATAATGTCGACGGCGATACAACCAGATCCATGCGATCAGTCCCAATAAGATTAGAAATGCGATAGCTACATTCATCCGATTCCCACCCAGTATGTGATTGCTACCCGGTAATAGTGTATGCGGTTCGCCAAGCTGTGCTAGATCGGTTTGAGCAGCTGCGGTATCGTATACGACATTGCCGATGCACATATCGGTTTTCAATTCACCATTTTGAGTGTGCGCGTAGACGAGATAGTGTTTCCCTTTTTCAAATACATAGCCACAGGAAGCGGATTCACGACTGGTGATGACTGACGTCTGCTCATGCACATTGTCCGTCCATGCCTGTTGTACCTTAAACGTGTACAATAGCGGCTGATCTTCGGAGATCGATACCGTTTGCCGGACATTGGTCATCTGCCCGGCAAATACCGTGTCTGCATACTTCATTTTCCCCGCTACATCGAAGGTTTGGGCGCAGCTACAAGCATACGCAGGCTGAGCAGTGTATAGTGGCGATAAGCTGATAAGCAGCAGCACAAGGACCGCCAGCCCTTTAAAAAGAAGCGGTGGTGAGGTACAGGTTTTATAAATAGCTGAAAACATAATAAGAGCAACCTCCTATCTACAATGGGTGCGTATACTTTACACACACCAGATAGACAGAAATGTTGCTCTAGATACATTATTTTACATATTTATGTTTCCAATTTATCATTTCACTTAGCGAAGCTTGATGCCCATATCATGTGCCACCTCAACCAGCACAGGCGCATATTCATGCAGCTTGTCCAGCGATAATCGGCTAACGGGTCCCGATAACGACAGCGATGCGCGCAGCTGTCCAGCACTGTCGAACACCGGTACAGCAACCGCTGCTGCTCCCGGCTCGCGCTCCTCGTAGCTGGTAGAATAGCCGCTTTGCTGCACTTCCTCCAATTGCTGACGGTACAGCACCGGATCGACATTGGTCGGCCATTCAGCTGTGCTCAGAATTTGCTCACGCTCCAATTCCCCAGAAAAGGCGACTAGCACTTTGCTGGATGCGCCGACGGTCAGCGGCAAGCGTGCGCCGACCGGAGCCACACGGCGAATGGCTTGATTGCTTTGCACAGCTTGAATGCGCAGACGCTCAGCACCATCACGGATGTACAGACTAATCGTCTCGCCTAACCGATCGCGTAGCTGCTCCATATCCGGCAGCAGCATCGTCGCTGGATCATCGCTTTGAGACAGATGTGTCGATAGCTCCCAGATTTTGATGCCCAGACGGTATTTGTCAGTCGCGCTATTACGCACAACAAAGCCCTTATCCTCTAGCGTTGCCAGCAGACGATGGACAGTGCTTTTGTGCAGTCCGATCTCTGAAGCGATTTCGGTGAGTCCCAGATCGCCGGAGCGGGTAAAACAAAGTAGTATATCAAGCGCACGCTCTACAGCGCGCACAGTCAGTTTGCGGTCTTCCATTGCATTCGCCTCCATTGGCTGTCCATTATTGTGATGACTACCCATAACTCGGCAGCCCTTTGCCATCTTCCTGCGATTGCCGTATGATCATAGGTATTAATTCCATACCGTAAGGTCCATGTCTCTACATACAGTCATTTGGTTTCACTGAATGAAACCTGGTTACATAAATTATATCGAAGCTATCTATAAAGGTAAAGGAAAATAGGACGATATAATACTGTAATCTTCAAACGGTATACTGGAGTCGTAAAAAGGTCTTTGTTACAATGAATACTTATGAAAATGAACAATGATGAAATGGAACGATATTTTTCAGGAGGGCCCATATGTCTACAACTCTCGAGCCGAATAACGGGACCCCATCATCCGAGCATGAAGACACACCGATTGTGCTAACGCGGCAATTACGCTTCAAGCACATCATTATCGCCTTTTTGCTGTCTATCGTATTTTTCTTTTTATTCTGCTTTGTCGCGCTGCATGCGTACATCGCTTGGGTACTGTCCAATCCGACGGTAGCCAGCGTCTATTCCAACCCGATGCAGGCGAAAAACATGGCGTACGAAGACATTACATTCCCTGCCCGCGATGGCAGCCGGATGATGCAGGGCTGGTATATCCCGGCTGAAACCAAATCTAGCAAAACGATTATTTTTAGTCATGGCTATGGTGCGAACCGTGAGGAAACATGGATTCCGATGTATGACCTCGCCCATTACGCCCATCGACTGAATTTCAATGTGATTATGTTCGACTACGGCTTCGCAGCCAAAACGAACAAGGAAGTCGCCACGGGCGGCAAAAAGGAAGCACAGCAACTGCTAGGCGCTATTGATCTGGCCAAGCAGCGCGGTGCGCAGGAGCTGGTTGTCTGGGGCTTTTCCATGGGAGCCGGAACCGCGTTACAGGCAGGTCTGTTGACTGACCAAGTGGATGCGATGATTCTAGATAGCACCTTCCTGCTAGAGCCGGATACCCTGTACTACAATATCCGCCAGCAGCTGGATCTGCCGCAGCATCCATCGATTGAGATTCTGGAATTCCTGTTGCCGATCGTTAACGGCACAAGTCTGAATCAGATTCCGTATCAACAGGTAAAAAGTAAAGATTATCCGTTCCCGATCTTCTTTATCCACGGGACGCAGGATAGCAAGGCACCGTACCAGATTGCTCAATTGCTCGCCTCGCACCAGACGAACCCGAATTCTGAAGTATGGATTATTCCGGGGGCGCACCATGAGTTGGAATTCCGCGAGCATCCGCGCGAGTATTTGCGCAATGTGTCCAACTTCCTCAGTAATCTGAATCTGGCGGGCGAGGATGAAGTGAACAACGAGCCTATGCTGAATGATGCTACAGGTGGTAATGAAACGAATCCGACTACCGACTCTGTACCGATTCCGGCATCGGAAGCGGAGAAGCAGTCCCAATCGGAGCAATCTACGGATACTAAGGAAAACAGCAGTAATCCGACAGAATAGTTTCAAAGGCTATCTATGCTACGATCATCAATCTTGGTTTCTAATCCATCGCATTCTTTTTTCAATCAATCACATTCTAAATAATAAAAAGCGCTCATTCCTCCCATGGGAAGAATGAGCGCTTTTTCTACTGAATTAGGTATATTGGATGCAGCAAATCCAATTCATACTCTGCCTAGCTTTTTATTTTACATACTGATCCATCCAACTTAGCAGAAATTGCTGCTGTGCTAGCGTGCCTACCGTGATCGTAGACAATCCATCTCCTGCCTGATGATCTAGAAATGGCAGCTCAATATATCGTGTAACGATGCCCTTCTCGGCAATCTGTGTCGCGAATTCCTGCACTGGTCTCGGCAGCACCAGATGATCTCGTCCGCCCTGAATAATCAGCGTGGGCGGTGCCTGCTTGCTCACATGGGTCATCGGAGCAGTAAATTCATATCGTTCTGGGTATTGCGCTGGCGTACCGCCTATATAGCTTTGCCCTACGGTATACCCAATCGCTGACTGCTGCTGTGCAACAACCATATTGACGACTGGATACAGCGCCGTCACTGCCTTAATATGGGGTAACTCACTGCTACTACCGCAGGTCGGCTGAAGAGTACTGTTATTGGACATATATGCTGCATTGATTGCCAGATTCCCGCCTGCCGAGTCACCGAATATGCCGACCCGCGAAAGATCCAGCGGGTAATTGTCGGCGCCCTTGGTGTTTAGCCAAGTCAGCGCACAGCCGACATCGCCCACTTCGGTCTGCCATGTATGCTGCTGCGGATTTGCAAGTCGATATTGTACATCTAGCACCGCATACCCATGATCTGCTAGAAACCGATTATACGGCGTTGGCGCTTTATCGCCTGATGTGAAGCCGCCGCCGTGCACACGTACCACGACAGGTATTTTACCATCTGGTGTGGCTGACGCGGAAGCCTTTGAGGGCATATATAAATCTGCCTTCAACGGCGTTCCCTCCGGCTTACCAAAGGTCAAGGTCTGATCGGGCTTGCCCCATTGCTGCATCTGCATCGTAGCTGGCGCAAAGGCATGGACACCGCCCCCCTCGCGCGCTACCGTCACCACCAGACTGATATAGGTAATCAGGCTGACGACAAACGCTGCGGCACATAACGTAACCAATACCTTTAGCCAACGCGGTTTGCGTCGGAACCACCATAGAAGCAGCAACAGCAATACGAGTGGGACGAATGTGTAGATGACACCATACACGCCCATGCCGTCACGAATAATAGAAATGGTCAAGATGACCGTTTGCGCGCTACCAAAGCGCAGCACAGGCACTAGCCACTGCGAAGGAATAATCGCTAGTAGCTGCGCCAGAATCGCCCACAACGCCAGCAATCCGGCGAACAACAAAATAATGGATTGTGTGGCAATACGAAGAATCGTTATTACAGGATGAGTGCGACGAGTTGGAATGATCATGTAGGGTCCTCCTGATAGATAGATAAATAAAGGATATAAGGAATGTATGCTTTGAAACATCCCTTTATGAAGCGTCTAAGCTTTACCCTACACTTCTTTTATATTTATAAAAGTTCTTCCTATAGATGCAGAAAAGTCTGATCTCCGACCTTGCAGCCGGCATCAGACTTTGAACAAGCATATATGGTAATGGATGCAGCAACACTGTCGTTGCAGCTATAGTTTGTAATAGGAAGAGTTAGGGACGGTTATCATTCATATGGTCGATCGTCTTCGGCATTGCGATCGTTTCAGGACGTATGCTTCAGCGTCATAGCAGCGTGCACAGGAGCATCCGCGCAGTGCTCGCAATGACCATTCAATACATATTTTACATGTTCCAGTACGTTTTGAATTTCGTGCCCACATTTGTTACATGCGACATATTTCTTGCTGTTATATGTGTTATTCAATGTTCTCACCTTTGTGTACAGAAGTTTTTACAAAAGGGCTAGCGACGATTGCATCAGTCAGCTTCTCATGCCCATTCTAGTATTAACCTATGCAGCGGTAATCTAATCACGGAATAACGTATTTTAACGCAATACGCGCTGGATTATATATTCTAGCAAGCCAGCAGGTAACAAGCGGCGCGCCCATACCAACAGACCGCTACCACGTCCAATGGGATAACGTAAACGCGGTCTTCGTTTGCGTACAATGCGAGCGATCACATCGGCAACCTGCTGCGGATGTGGCGCGTGCTCAGCAGAATGACGAGAGTAGTCCAGTATCTTGTCAAGCTGACGTTCATATGGAGAAGGTTCACCTGTTGCTCCGGTATGAATATCGTCCAATCCTTTGCTCCAAATCGCAGTTTGGTACGCGCCCGGCTCGACGAGCACCACATGAACGCCGAACGCTGCCATCTCATGACGCAGACTTTCGCTAAAGCCCTCGATGGCAAATTTGGATGTCGCATACGGCGCATACCCCGGAAAAGCAGCAATGCCACTGATACTGCTAATATTGATGATCTGTCCACTACGCTGCTTCCGCATGATCGGCAGCACCTCACGAGTCACCGCAATCAGTCCAAACACATTCGTCTCTAATTGCGCGCGCCATACGTCCATCGGCACATGCTCGATAAAGCCACCTACCGCATAGCCCGCATTGTTAATCAGCACATCCAGCCGTCCGTACTGCTTCATAACGATAGACAGCACTTCGCCGATAGATTCAGGCTCTGTCACATCCAGACGCAAACAGTGAATATTCCCCTGTACACCTGCCTCTTCTGCCTGTCGATCCAGTTCATCCCTGCGAGATACATCACGCATCGTAGCAATCACCTGCCAGCCCTGACGCGCCAGCGTAATTGCCGTCAGCAGCCCGAAGCCGCTGGAACTGCCAGTAATCAGCACGATTTGTTTGCCGTCGATTGATGGAGCATGATGAACCCCTTGCTGTTGAAACGAAGTCGACATGGTAGCTCTCCCTTCCCCTTGATGCAATCGCTGCTCAAAATTTCATTTTATGAATGATCGGCACACCGATTCGATATAGCAGCTGTTCTAGCAACCACCAGTAGCAGCGTACCGACAGTCCTCGTCCAGCAGTATAAACGGCAGACACTTCCAGCGCTCCGTATGCTCCGCGATTGCGCTTGAATTGACCAACACCGGAGCTTTCATGCAGTAGATCACCACGCTCTGTTGCCAATTCAATCAGCAATACGGACAACATCCGGTACAGCCCTGTTTCCGCTGGCAAGGATGTATCGTATCCGAACAATGGCGTGGTCATCACACCATCGCGGGCAAAAAAGCCCAAAATCGCATCCAGCCGCCCTTCGGCTTCGGTTCGCAATCCATATAGCTGTAAGGTTCCCTGTTCCAGCGCAAGTCGCAAAAAGGCAGCCGTAAATTGCGGATTATGTATCGAATATTTTTTAATGTATAACATATTGTACAGCTCTAGCATACGCGGAATATCGTCCTCTATCCATTCATGCGGACGCACCACCGTATACTGGAAGGTGTCCATCAGCTTGCGGTCGCGTTTGATGATCCAGCGCGCCTTGGAAGGGATATGAGTATGATCCAACAGATAAATTTGACGGCTTGGTATGAAACGATTGCCCCTCGTACGTAGCGTATGCCAGAGTGTTGGCGTGGTCACTTCATTAAGGGAGCGCCAGATGATCACATGACGTGGATACTGTGCGTTGACTTCCGCCTGTACCTTTTCAATTTGCGCCTCGGTGAGTGTCGGATATAGATTGGTGGATAGCAGCCAATTATTGATCTGTACCACTCGGTTAACATGCGCTGCCCGCATGCCTGCGCCAATGCCGCGTAGCAGCAGCGATAGCCCCTTTTCCAGCCATGGCATCTTTAGCATACTCAGCTCCTGCTGCGCATAGCTGACATAATGCGTATATGGAGAGCAGACGTAGGAATTATCATATTGTGCATCATTCACGGTAATCGGTAGTGGAATGCCATCCACCGTCAGAATACGCAGCTGCGTCTGCACATTGGCAAATAGCGAGGCTGTGCCGTGTTCCAATAGCGGTAGTAGATAGCTGCGCGCATATTGCCCGTATTCGGTATCCTGCCACACGATCTCATGTCGATTCAGCTGGTCATACCAGCGAATCTCCACATCAACCTCATCGGAACTTGTACAACCTACATCGGGATAATCATGCCTACGTATCATCGAAGGATTCATAGCTTCCAGCCTCTTTCCACCCTGCGTAATTTAACCAGTCCGGGTACAAAATCATACTCGCTGAATACAAGCTGTGGCATATGTCCGTTTAGTCCTGTACACAGCTGCTCGATGCGTTGCCGTATCTGTTGCTCCACCTCAGCATCCATCCCCTGTGGCAACCGATACGAAATATCCAATCGGTCGGCATCATGCTGTACGACCCGATAATGCTGAATATCTGGCGATGCCGCGATAATCGCCCTGGTGACCAGATCGGGAAATAGTGGAACATATTGCGCATTCGCATGCTGCCCATCTAACTGCTGCTCATGTACACGACGAAGATACAAAATATCGTCATAGCGCCCTTCAATCCGCTCAATCGCCGTATATACTGATCCGCATGCACAAGGCTCCGCCGCTTCCGTCAAAATATCGTTCAGCCGATAGCGCACAATCGGCTGTGCTCTACGCGAAAAGTCCGTAATGATCGGCATAAACCGCCGCCGCTCCTCGTCGATATATTCCTTTTCGATATGTACCACATCTTCATTCAGATGAATGGTGCCATGCTCACAGCTGGTGCCAAGGAAGCCTTCGGTGCATTGATACACCTGATGCACCGTTTGCCCAAAGACCTGCTGAATATACTGACGATCCAGCGGATCAAGCACCTCGGCAACCGAAATCAGCTTGGACGGTGCAACGGTCAGCTTGCCATTCGCTGCTGCTTCTGCCAGCATTCGCAGCAGCGAAGGCGGCGCAACCCAGATGTCCGCCCCATACTGCTGCATATCAGTGATATGCCGATCCATTGGTAGCGTCAGATCAAAGTAACGGAACTGCAAGCTTCCTCGCTGCACCGATTCATACAGATTGCTATTCGCCCGCAGGAAAAAGGCAATCCGATGTCGCTCCCGCAAGCTACCGGGCAGCAGCCGCGCCAGCACATTGCCCGTCCACGCGTCCTGCTCCTGCGGACTAACGAGAAAGATCCCCCGATTGCCCGATGTACCCGACGACAAACCAATCGTCACCCCATGTAGCACCGGTGCAAAGTCGCGCGTCTGCTCCGCCTGCTGCGCCGTATCCAGCGCTTGCTGGCGCGTGATCCCAACCGTATTCAGCACATCAAAATGCTCCATCATGATGCTTTTATCGATCAACGGGAATTCGCACCACTCCGTATCATCCATCCCGTTCCAGAGCCGTTGGTAAAACGAAGAATGGGCGCGTACCCAGCGAATATGGCGCAGTACCTGCCGCTGCTGCCATCGTTCCAGCGCCTGACGGTTGGTCCAGCGCTTGCGTCGTTGTCTCGTTTGCCAGTAATGATATACAATGCGCAGCACGCTCATTTCAGCCATCTCCCTCCCCACATCGCTAGCGCTTCCCTGCAATGGGTCGGTACGATGCGCAGTTGCGGATATTTCAGATGCCAGCGGCGCAGACGATCCATATTGCTGCGAAATTGCTGACGATTGGACATGATCAAGCCAGCTAACGGATGCGGACGACGATTCTCAGCAAAGGCACGGCTGCTCCACACCGTATCGGCACAGAGCAAATACGGTTCCCCACCCGCATGGAGCAGTAGACCAATCATCCCCTCTGCATGACCGGACAGCTCCAAGGCACGAATACTGCCATCGCCAAACACATCATAATACGGCACGCCCAGATCGGGCAGTACAGAAGCCGCCACACCAAACGGAGTAGCCAACGTAGATAATATCGTAGTCGCTAAGCCGCCAGCTGCATATCCGTCATTCCCACTCTGCTCCGATTGGGTTCGTTCATCCAATTGCCGCTCATGATCGTATTGCAGGTCGCTGCGGGTAAACGGCAAGGATCGCTGTTCAAAATCATCCGGCAGCAATCCTGCCAAAAATCCCGCTCGGACTGCATTCCACGTATTTAGCCGCTTCACCGCCGCATATGATTCCTGCAAATATATAAACTGTGCATTCGGAAAATCTCGCGCCGCCGCAATATGATCCC
This sequence comes from Paenibacillus sp. JQZ6Y-1, assembly GCF_040719145.1. Classification (NCBI taxonomy): domain Bacteria; kingdom Bacillati; phylum Bacillota; class Bacilli; order Caryophanales; family Paenibacillaceae; genus Paenibacillus; species Paenibacillus kandeliae. The sequence goes on along the minus strand of NZ_JBFDUZ010000002.1, from coordinate 494,300 downwards.
CATGAAAATGGGACAATATCACATATCGAATCTCCTCTGCCCGCACGCCTGCTTCCTGCTCCAACTGTACGCCACTATGATCCTGCTCGGTATACACCACTGGGGTCAAATAACGGTACAACGCCTGCGGTAATCTGCGCGTTTCCTCAAAAAAGCGCATGCTGTACCCCGTATCAAACAAGATCATCCCATGCTGTGGATGCTGAATACAGGCAAAGCCCGCGGGGAATGCTGTCGGACGCCATGTTCCACCACGAATCGTCAATATCTCTGGATGTGTGCAATATCCCGCAGCGCCAAGCCACAGGGATACATTGCTATGCTTCATGGGGACTGCACCTCGCTTTCGATTTGGATCATCGCTCCGTCTTGTCGCATTCGTCTTCTACCTACTATTTTGCAATACATCACCGCTTGATGTAGCGATGTGTATACGTGTCTTCCTTATTGTTGCCCACTGCTTTTCCACCAATCGGCATATCGCTGCAAGCCCTCGTCCACACTGACAATCGGCGTATAACCCAGCTCTTGCTGTGCTCGACTAATATCCAGCGTATGCGGCACCGCAATGGAGCCGACCGTGTAGCGGGTAAGCGCTGGTTCACCAGATAGCGGCAAGATCCGATAGATCGTCTCTAGCACTGCCGCTACGCTGTAGGCAACGTTGTACGGAACCACATTACTCCGCAGCGGAATATCCAGCAAGTTGAATAATCGCCGCACCAATTGCTCAAACGGCATCGCTTCCCCATTCGAAATATTGTACACCTGTCCTAGCGTGAATGCTGGAGAATCGCAACAGAGCAGCATCACATCCAGCAGATTATCCACATAGGTCAGATCAATCTCCGCCTGCCCACCATTGAGCAGCGGCACGCCGGATTGTGCATTGGTACGCAGCAAGCGCGGCAATAATGCCTGCTCACCCGGTCCGAAGATCGCACGCGGTCGCAGCATAATCACCGGTAGCTGTTGCTCACGCCGATAGCGCTTCAACAACTGCTCCGCTTCCAGCTTGGTCGCTGCATAATGATTGGCAGGCTGCTCTGGCAACGGATCGGCTTCCGAGATCATTCGGCGCTCACGATAGTCAAAATACACACTTGGCGTCGAGACATGCACCAATCGCTTTACCCCAGCAGATAGGCAGCCGTCCGCCACATGCGCCGTGCCTTCGACATTGCTGCCGTAAAAATCACGATACTTGCCCCACGGCGTCGAGAGCGCTCCACAATGAAATACATAATCCTGTCCAGCACATGCATTCATGATCCGCTCACGATCGCGCAGATCAGCAGCGACAAAAGTAATCCCTGCCGCCGCCAACTGCTGACCAATCTGCTCATTACGCCCAGTTGCCGTGACCTCCCAGCCCATACGTGCCAGACGATATGCCAGATGACTGCCGAGAAATCCAGTTGCGCCCGTTACAAGTGCTTTGGTCATATACTGCTCCTTTCCGGCGGCTGACCGTTCCATTCAATATCATGCGTCAGCGCTTCCGTTATCGTAATCTGTTCTCGCCTGCTGATACGAAGCGCCGCCCAGACCAGTGCAAATTGTCCGAAAAAGGGCTTATGGTCCTGCCAGCGAAATACCGCATCCTGTGATCCCTTCATCGCCTTGAGCCAATGCTTCCACTGCGCGCTGCTCCAGCTTCGTCCCCAGCCGCTTGTCAGCATAGGTAAAGTCAGCATCACCCGTCTGCCGGGCTGCGGTGTGATCATTTGCCCTTTTTTCACGAGGAGGTGCGGCGCAGTAATCGCCTGATCCAATCCATCCTCTGCGCGAAACAGATGAATCCCGCTCGTCGCCCGCGGATTGCATTCGATCGGATAGAGCTTGCCTGTCTCCCGCTCCTGAATCAGATCAAAGCTCAGTTGTCCGCTAAATGTGCTAGGTGATAGCGGCTTTTTTGATGATTGGCTGGTGGGTGATGCTGTATTATTCATGTGTGAATCATCAGATGACGGAGCAGCCGTATTGGTTTCAAAGCTCCACTGCTGCACCAAGCGCTGTACCCATGCCAGTGTATCGGGGCAATCCAGCGCTTCAAAATGCACGCTTGCTCCTGATTCACTGCTGCGATAACGACTCTGATAGGTGGCATGAGCCACAACCATTCCTTCATATACGATACTGTATGTACATAACTGTTCTCCCGGCACATAAGCCTGTGCGATCCACGGTTGCTGTTCCGAAATATCATCTGGCGCTGGAATAAATGGAGCTGTGGACCGTTTAGCTTGATCATCAACTATGGCAGAATGATCGGACACGGCTACATTATGTGCAGGCATGATGACCTTAGAAGCAAAACGCGAATAGGCAGGCTTGAATACAAGCGAGCGAGAGGGATGAACGTTAGGTGCATCATACATCGCATCCAAGTCTTGCATAGAATCGGATAGCGGCAATCGACTGCTCCAATGCCCCTGCTGTACCACTTCCCACTGCTCTGCGCTACTGATTACCATCGTATCCGGTACATCCACTCCCGCCGCATGAACAAGCCGAATAAAATCGCCCTTGTGATGCAGCGAACGCATCTGATCTGCCATGGGAACCAGCACCTCGCACACCTGTCGCAGTTGTTCACGACCATGCGCTACATAGAAAATCTCCTCGCACGTCGGTATCAGCAAATCAATCTGCTGCTGCTTCACAATCCGCACCAATTCATCAATATACGCTTGTGGCTGTTGACGTGGTGGCGGTACCACAAAGCTGCGCCGTACTGCTTTTGACCAAGCGCACAGCTGCTGTGGTAGACTTTCAGCAACATCGACAATATGCCCCGCCTGATGCAGCAAACGTGCCAGTTCTAGCGTCGCCGGAGCACGCCCGCCAGTCAGCAAAATGGTTCGTTGTAGCTCAGCGGAATCCCTATCAGTAATCAAGCACCATGCCTCCCAGTGATAGACCGGCAGCTGTACCGATCAACAGAATGCGGTCGCCGCGGCGGATTCGTTGTTGCACAATCGCCTCATGCAGCCCCATCGGAATCGACGCCGCAATCGTATTGCCGTGGTTAGGCGTAATGTTCATGAATTGTTCCTCGCCGATCCCCAGCTTTTTCCGCATCAAACGCATCGCCATCGCACTTCCCTGATGCGGAATCACCAGCTTGAAATCTTCCATCTTCGTTTGCGCACCAGTCAGCAATTCGTCCACAAAGTCTGGCAGCAGCTTGGATGCCATTTTGAAAATACCATGCCCGTCCATCTGGAACAGATACGCATTATCCATATTCCGTGTATCGCCCGGTGGAAAGCGTGTACCGCCGCCCGGAATTTCGGAATAGCGTGCTCCACGACTATACGTATGCAGCGACGTATGCACAATGCCAGACGACTCATCTGCCGCAGATGGACCGATGACAACCGCTGCCGCTCCATCGCCAAACAATACCGCACTTTCCTTGTGACTCCAATCCAAGCCCGCTGATGCTACCTCGGTAGCAACTAGCAGCACATGACGATACCGTCCAGCAGCGACCATATACGATAGCGTGTCTAGTCCGAATACAAAGCTTAGACATGTGCCGTCTATATCAAATGCCGGTACACCAGAATCCTGCTGTCCCAGCGCCTGCTGGATAAACGACGCTGTGCTTGGCAACGGCTGCTCCTTCGTACCGCTTGTACAAACAAGACAATCAATATCGCCAAATTCTAGACCTGCCGCTTGCAGTGCAGCCTTTGCCGCTTCGGCTCCCATGTACGAAGCCGTCTCGCCTTCTCTCACATAATAACGTGTTCCAACCCCGCCCGCTTTGGCTGCCCAGCCTGCTTTGACACCAAGACGAAGGTCTACCTGTTCGTCCGTCACTGCCTTGCTAGGCATGTATTTGCCTGTACCCAAGATCTTTACTTTTCGATGCTGCATACTGATCCCTCTAATCGTTTAAAATACTTGTCTATTGGTATATGTGCTCTCTCTGTCCATGTGGTCTACATCTATCTATATGCCTTCGTTGTCCTACTACTTCTAGCTAATCGTCATAACGAGTGCGCAGTTCCTGCATCGTTTTCTGTACCTCCTGCTCATCCAATACGCTGTGCGTGGATTGCAGTTTCGCCAGTTGACCATGATTCAACAGCTTTTGTAATTGTTCCATATAACTCTCTACCGACGGCACGCCTGCCAATTCATCCAGGCCACCCATCGTACCGGAGCGAACGATGGGATAATTTTTATCGGCATCCTCCGGTCCGGCTGCCAGATCGTAAAAGCGGCGAATCTGTGCTGCCAGCTCATCGCCATGCCCGTTCACAATGACGAAGGCGGTAATCATATACGCTTTGGCTTGCCGACGTTGAGCAATCCCGCAAAACTTACGTCCATGAATGCCAATATCATAATCCCCCGGGCAAAAAGCGCCTTCTACCTCACCCGTCTGCACGTCCGTAGTCCACGGATGTACCGCTCGGCTAATCCATTCTGCCATAAAACGAAAATCGTCATGAATATTGATCCGACTACGCGGATTTGGCAGCATAATCGACAGATTGAGAATACCACGATGCAGTGGAACTGCTGCTCCACCAGATGCTCGTACTGCTACCGATGTCCCTTCTTGCCGAAATAGCTCCATCGCCTGCACTGCTCCGCTCAAGCGGCGATCACGTAGACCGATAGTCATCGCATCACTATGCGTCCACATATGAATAACGGGGGGATGCCCAAGCCCAACTTTACGGCACATCAGTTCTTCCCAAGCCATCGGCTCTAATATGGACACATCGCTGCCCAGCAGCGGCGTTTTGTACCAGATCGCCTGCTCCAGCCCTTCCGGCACCGTTGATAATCTATAGCGTTCATCTCCATGCTGCTTATATTGCTGTTCATCCATTGCGTTGTTTCCTCCTGCCTTTGGCGGCATGATGTCTGCTGTTCGATATACTTTTCCGCTTTGTTGATCTGTTCATTATACCAGTTTTTACAGGGATGTTTTTACAATAGGACGCAGATTCTGTAACCTCTTTTGTGCTAGGATACGTTGAACATTCAGATAAGCGATTTCCGTAAACGCCCAGCGAAACAGCAAAAAGACCGCCTTGTCCACATATCGTGTGAACGCCGTGGTCCTATGCTACGCTTGAGCCGATGCGTAATATGGTAAATGTCTATGGAATCAAGGAATCCGCTGAACCGCTTTGCCAATATTGCCGTCCGTTTGCAACAGTAATTGCGTCGCCGCCTCGGCATCTATATCCAGCAAAATCATCACAATCGCTGTCTTCATATGCCCACCCGCTTCTAGATATACACGCTCTACCGTTTGCTGATCGGCGTCTGTTGCCAGCATGATTAGTCGCTTCGCCCGATGGACCAGCTTTTCATTGGTTGGCTGCATATCGATCATCAGATTCCGGTACACTTTGCCGCTGCGAATCATGCTGGCGGTCGTCAGCATATTCAAAATCATCTTTTGCGAGGTGCCTGCCTTCATCCGGGTGGAGCCAAGCACTACTTCAGGACCTGTAACAGCTTCGATCATCACATCGGCATAGGAACCCATCTCGCTTCCCGGATTATTGCTGATGCCGATTACTGCCGCGCCTTGCTCCCGCGCTTCTATCATCGCTCCGATCACATACGGTGTACGTCCGCTAGCAGCAATGCCAACCAGTGTATCGTTGGCGCTAATCTTTGCCGCGATCAGATCACTGCGACCGAGAGACATACGATCCTCCGCGCCTTCCACTGCCGATTGAATGGCTTGCTGTCCACCAGCGATCAAACCAACTACTTGCTGCGGATTCGTGCCGTAGGTCGGTGGACATTCGGCAGCATCCAGTATGCCCAATCGACCGCTGGAGCCTGCACCTATGTACAGTAAGCGTCCACCTTTGGCAAACCGTTCCACGATCAGATCGACGGCAGCGGCAATATGTGGAATGCACGCTTCCACTGCAGCCGGTACCAGCTGATCCTCCCGATTGATCATACGTAAAATACCTTCAGTCGATTGTTCATCAATATGGATGGTACGCGGATTTTGCTGCTCGGTCACCAGTTGTCCGATAGGCGGTTTCATAGTATTCAGCTCCTTTGGGTTTGACAATCGTGTCATTCTTGTGCGGTACATATAGGGCATATGCAAACGATAATGGCAGTTGGATCATCCTTACATGTATGTTGTGGCGGATACGCGCACAATACCTTTGAATCAATTCATCATCATTTCGGATGGATCTACAATTGTTTGACGTCCCTATTTGATACACGCTTACAAAAATAGCGCTGGCGTTACTAGCATCGCAGCGCCATAGCATGGAGATTGCTGTAGCGGAATCACTTGTACATGCGGATCGCTCATATGAAGACGGTTCACACAGGCAGTACGATACCATTCGGAATGCGTAAACATCGAGCCACTCACAGTTACCGTCATCTGCTGCAATGACTCCTGTCGATTGCGCAAAGCGATAATGGAGAGCGCCATATCTTGAGCCGCATCCGTTACGATCTGCTGTGCTAGCATATCCCCTTCCGCTGCGACGCGAAGACAATCACCTGCTACTGCTGCAATATGTTGCTTGCCAATATCGGCGGTATATAGCTTATCGCGAAGCTGCGGCGGATCGGTCACTCCATAATGGGTTAGCACATCTTCTGTCAGCTTCGTAGGTGGCAACACACCGTCATAGCTCAGCATGACCGTTTGCAAGCTGCGCAGCCCAATCGCATAGCCACTGCCCTGATCCCCAAGAATATGCCCCCATCCACCGCTACGTACTCGTTCCCCCGATGGCAAAATACCGAGTACAATCGAGCCGGTTCCAGCAATTGCGATAATCCCATGCCGCGTACGGTTGGATGCTAACAAAGCAATCTCCGCATCATTGATCACCTGAATCGGAAATACCGTATGATTCTGATGCAGCTGGGCAATCTGCTCATCCTGCTCACACCAGCGTGAACGAATCGCTGTGGCGGCGGCTTCGCATTCTTCCTCTGTATATACCCCAGCAATACCAGCACCGATGCCGATACAGTTCCGCTGCTCCAATCCATACGTGGTTAATAAACGAACAATCGTGTCCATAACCGCATCCACTTCATGCCCATGCAGCACTGACTTCGGATTCCCTGCTGCCCCCTGCATACTACCAATCCATACACCATCCAACTGCCAAGCCATCACCTCTGTCCTCGTCCCGCCACTATCCAAACCCAGTACAAACTGCATCGACTCACCCTTCCGCTACATAGGTGTTATCTTTTCCGACATACATATCGATTTGGAGTGTACACTATCTTCCACATCTGAATAATTGCTTATATTTTAGTTCACCGATTTCTATTTGTAAAATAAAATTTTATGTTTATTTATCAATCACAGTATGATATATGTTAATAAAATTCACTTTATTATATCATTCAAAGTTTTACTTAGACTCGTCTATCAAGTACCTATACTATTATTGGCATCTATATAGGATCGTCCTCAATGAGATGTACTACACTCTTTATATTTTCATTTAAAATTTTATTTCATACTCCTTTTCATCTTCCTATTCCATATTACCTCTACCATCTAGACAATTCATTACCTTATGTTTGTCGAAAACCTGCCGAAATCACATTAGAATCCATTGATAACAATCGAAATATTTCGCTTTTTCTGCATAAAATTCGTAATGTGTATATCCATTCGTCCCTTTGATGACGTATCATACGTTTAATAACGAAAAATATAATGCTAGAGCGTAACCATCTATTACATCCAGTCCAGTGATTCCATTCTGGTTCTCCTAACGCGATTTCACTCTCATCAGAAAGGAGCTTTCCGGTGTCTCCATACTCATACGATGCACACAGCGAATATATCAATTACGGCGAGCTACCAGATTCGCTAATCCAAGCGGCTGAATTGGATCGGATCTGGGAGCCGCTGCGACACGGCATGCAGGACACGTTCATTCCCGGTGCATCCGTTGCGATTAGCTATCGTGGACAGGTTCTGCGCTATGCTGGTGGCTGGGCAATCGATACACCAGATCAGCGTATTCGTACAGATATACATACCTTATACGACTGTGCTTCTCTGACCAAAGTGATCGTTACACTGCCGTTAATTTTGCATCTATGGCGCAATGGGCAATTGGACGTAGATGATCCCATCGCTCGTTATCTCCCCCAAATGAATCATTCGCCGCACAATATCATCACCATTCGTCAGCTGCTATCGCACACATCCGGTTTGCCAGCGATGGCAGACTTTGCGCAACGTCCTTGGACTATGGATGAAGCGATTGTACAAATTGCGCAGATGCAGCTACAGTATGAGCCCGGCACAGGACGTATCTATAGCGATCCGGGCTTTATGCTGCTGGGGCAGCTGTTTACGGTCATAACTGGGCTATCGCTACAGGAAGGAGCTGCCCAGTATATTTTCCAGCCCCTCCATATGCAGGATAGCTGCTTCCGTCCGGCATCAGAATGGGTGCCACGCATCGCTGCAACCGAATATGACGCTGTAACGGCTAGTTATTTACAAGGCATCGTTCATGATGAGAATGCACGGCAATTGGGTAGAATTGTTGGGCATGCCGGCTTATTTGCCACTGCCGATGATGTATTGAAATATGGTCTTGCTTGGTTAAACCCATCCGGCGATACGGATTGTCACCATATTCACCAAGCGGCTATCCAGCGTCAAACGCCTCCTATACCCCACATACACCGTGGCTTGGGCTGGGTGCTGGATGGGGACGAAATGGATGTGTCTGGCGGAGCCTTTTCATCTGCTGCTTATGGGCACACTGGCTTCACTGGCACCAGCCTGTATATAGATCCAGCACGCGAGCTAGCCGTTGTGCTGCTGACCAATCGGGTGCATTACGGTCGCCAGCGTCCCATCCAGCAGCTGCGCCGCGATTTCCATATTGCTCTGGCACAACAACTGGATACATGGTCTAACCTGCTATAGATCAGCCTAGCAGTAAGCCCCCTCATGAAGGCGCTTCACCCATACTCTCCGACAAAGGAGCAATGATTATGAATGGCGGATTAGTCCGATTACGGGAAATTATTCATACGATCACCCCATCCGAGCGCAAGGTAGCCAGCTTTATTTTGGAGCAACCAAAACGGTTAGTCGGCATGTCGGTGGCACAGCTCGCCGAACAGAGTGGTGGCAGTCAGGCAGCAGTCATCCGACTGTGCAAATCCGCTGGGTTCAAGGGCTATCAGGAGCTGATGCTCAAGGTTGCTGGCGATTTGCAGGAGCAGAGCCAGCCGCAGAGCGGCTATCAGGAGATTAACCCGGATGATTCAATTGAGCGCATCATTGAGAACGTATCCGCCAACAATATTCAGTCCATTCGCGATACTATCAAAATCCTCAATCCTGCCAGCATTGAGCAGGCTGTACAGGCATTGCTGCAAGCGAAGCGTATTTTCTTCTTTGGCATTGGTGCTTCCAACCTGATCGCGACCGATGCCCAGCATAAGTTTCTGCGGATTAACAAAACCTGCTTCGCCTTCGCGGATGCCGACCTACAGCTGATCTCCTCCGTGATGCTAACCCCAGATGATACCGTTGTGGGCATCTCGTATTCTGGTAAAACTCCAGTGACCGTAGAGTGTATGAAGATCGCCCGCGAAGCTGGTGCGCGTACTATCTCCATCACGCGCTATGGCAATACTCCTGTCGGCAGTCTAGCAGACATCCCGCTGCATATCTCTTCTACCGAAAATGAAATCCGTAGCGGCGCGACTTCCTCCCGCATCACACAGCTAAATGTGATCGATATTCTGTATCTCGCTGTCGCCAGTCGCGACTATGAGCAATCCGTTACCTATTTAGAGAAAAGCCGCAACGTGGTGCGTAAGAGCAAGCGCTGAATGAGTTTAGGTTAATCTTAAACCAAGAGGGCAATTCTGCATGATATCAGAATTGCCCTCTTGGTTTTCGTCGATAACAACGAAAAGCTATTTACTTATTGTTCAATGGGAACGCATCTCAATCGTACAGACCGAACCGTTGAACCAGTTCATTGATCTTCGCCCGAACGATGAGGTCTGAATTGTTGCGGTTGTTCATCACAAGGCAAACCTGTTTGATAAATTCGTTTCTTTCCTCTTCTGTCATCTCTAGTAGACGTTGATCCAGCTTTTCACGAATATCCATATATCTTACCCCTCCGTATTTGAATATTTGCCTCCATCCGTTTCACGGCTGAGAACAAAATCCACTCTATAATCCCCAGCTCTTTCCACGAATCCGAAAATGCTGCTTGCTGAACAGTCTAATACAAGGCGGTGTATGGAAGCAACCATATTGGTCATAATCACGCAATTCTATCTCATCTCACATATAAAAGGGAATCTATTCATAGCATACAATTGAGTTGGAGCTTTGCTCAACTATACGAATAAAGCCAAAGACGATATCAGTAGAAGATACCGTCTTTGGCGATTACTAATCTATTGGACAAAGCGAAGGAATAGATACGTTATCAAGAGTTCAGATTAGGAAAGATACCCTCGTAACAAATAATATAATTAATGGCTACATACGGCTGCATATTATTATGTGCTTGACCGCCGCCTGCAACTCCTATCGTCAATGGACTTAATGTCGTATTGCTTGTACCGCTATACGCTGAGATTTGACCAGATTTGGGAATAACAGCCCACATCATATCTTTGGGTGTCCCTGCATTCGATGTTGAACCTAGTGCATGGACAGTATGTGTATGACTCGGTATGTGGGAACTATCTAGAGTGACTGTATCAGAACCACCTGTACTTGCAAATGGGTAATTTGTTAATCCAGTACCTTGTCCTCTATGAACGGGCGCTTTGCCGCTCAAATTAGGCACATTAAAAACAGTACTTCCATTACCTCCAAATTCACTTCCAATAACAGCATATAGCAATTGATAGTTAGGCATCGAAAGCTCTTGACCGTTACACATTAACCAACCTGCCGGTGCATAATTGCCTGCAAATAAACGAATCTCGCCAACGTAAGCATCCATTGTTTTATCTTCCCTTCTATTATAAGAGATAAATGATTAAGGATGAGGAGGATATATCCCGATTGTCGCAATACAGAAACTGAATGTAAGATAAGGCTGCATATTGGTATGTGGAGCACCGGCTCCAGCCGTACTGATTGTACTTGCCGTCATAGCAGCATTCGAAGTCGCTCCGGCTGCATACGAATTCGCCGTTGTCGTTGCTGCAAGAAAATTATCTTTTGGCGTTTTACTAGTCGAAGTCGCATCACTGACCTGTAACATATGATTATGAGTCGGCATCTCATTTATTGTAAGCGCATGAGCTATTTCCCCACCTGATTTGCCCAACGCAATATTTGCACTTGGGTGTACCGGAACACATCCACGCAAATCAGGTACACCAAAAGTAGTTCTCCCATCTCCACCATACGTAATTGATAAAAGAGAAAATAAAGCTGTATTGCTTGCGATTGCTAACAATTGCCCATTACACTGAATCCAGCCCTGCGGAATCGTTCCAAAAGCAAACATTCGAATCTCGCCAATAAAAGGATCTGCCATCGTGCTTCATCTCCTATTCATATATTATGAAGGTGTTGGATAAATTCCTTGTAACGCGATGATAAAACCTATTGTTACATATGGCATTATATTGCTATGAGCCACACTCCCCCCCGTTGTTGTAACACTTGCAGTATTCATATTGACCACTGTAGGTGTCGCAGGAGGTGTCATATAGAAATTCACTAATGAAGTGGCAGGAAGAACCGTATTGCCCGGATTAGCCGTCGTTGCCTTCCCCGACCCATCTACTACATTTACAGCATGCGTATGTGCAGGCAATTGGATTTCCGATATCGTTGCCGTCTCAGCCCCACCAGAACTCCCAAGATTATACGTCATTGCTGACTTTGGTGAAGTACCTGCATGAATAGGCACGCGTCCACGCAAATCTGGCAATGCAAAAGTGGTTTTACCATCTCCACCATACACATTGCCTATTAATGCAAATAAAGCTTGGTTTTCATTCACACTTAATAGCTTACCATCGCAAAATGACCAACCTGCAGGAACTCTCGTTCCTCCTGCCCCTGCAAACATACGAATCTCACCAAGATACTGATCGCTCATCGTATAAACTCCCTTCCGTTCAGTTTGTGCAACTTTGAAGAACTGTAGTCCATGTGTTGTCTCACTGAATATGTGGGCCTGGATACGCGCTTGATGGTTATTCGCAGCAACGCATTCAGCTGGCCTCTCCCCCTCTCCAGGTGCTTACTTACTGTCGTTGCCACTGCATCCATACATAAGGAGATGCTAGTGATTGTTCGATAAAACCGAGCTTACGATATAAATATCTGGCAGGATTGTGCTCATCCACTTGCAGTGAAATAACCCCAGCTTTGTTCTGCAATTGTTCAAGTATAGATGTGCCATATCCTTGATTACGGAAGTGTGGCAACAGTGCAATAAAAACAAGTCGGATCTCATCCCCATGCTGATCCGTAATTATGTAGCCCGCTTGCTGATCCTGAATCATAATTAGTTCATGATGCGCTGACGGGTAATGACTGCGATAAGACATTTGCTGTGCACGAAACTGCATATGCATGAGCACTTCAAGCTGTTCTTCTGGCATATTCATTGGTATAAATTGTTCCATTTTGGTGCTTTTGAATACTTCAAACAAGAAAACCTCATTCTGTTGTGTTGCTTCCGTGAATATGAGCATATCGTTCCCCCATTTCCCGCGATAAGGTTGATTGAAGTTGTAACGTATATATCCCGTCTGTCCGGGCAGGTGAAGGCTACGATATGCAGCTTGGCATCGTAGCAGCTTCACCTGATCGGCATCCATAGTATGAGCTTGGTAGCCAGCCCGAACAGACTCAAGGATGTATATACGACTATCGAGACGAACGATTACTTACTACTTACTACTTATTATTTACTGATCCATTTCTCTGTTCCATCGGATTGTATCTCATAGCTATGAGACAGCGAAGCTTCCTCAATATCACCAAATGCCCAGTGCGTCGCAGGAACATCACTCCATGTGGACGTGGTAACACCAGTAAGTGGCCCACGTTTGAGCAGACGGTTCATCATCGTTACCAGTTCAGCACGTGTTACACCTTCATTAGGACGGAACGTGCCATCGGAGTAGCCTTTGACAATACCAGTTTGTACCAGAATCGCGATATTGGATGCAGCCCAGTGTCCGTTCACATCGCTGAACGAAGCTGTTGCTGCGCCGGTAGAAGTCAGCTTCTGCCAGCGTACAGCCAGTGTTGCAAATTCAGCACGTGTGAGTGGACGATTCGGTGCAAAACGGTCTGCCGATACACCCATCATAATTTGCTGTGCTTGTAGCTGACGAATCGCATCCGATGCCCAGTGTGTGCCTGGTACATCGCTATATCGCGCCGATGTAGACGTTACAGCTGAACTACCGTTTGCTTGCATCACACGCCACAACATTGCAGCCAGCTCTGCACGAGTTGTCGTTTGTGCAGGGCGGAATGTGTGATTTGGATATCCGTTAATATAAGCGGTATGCTCACCCATTGTTCCCGGCTGTGCTGGTGTTGATGGTTGAGTCGGTGTAGACGGATTACTTGGTGTTGGGGTAGGCGCCGGTGTAGTACCACCGCCACCTCCTCCGCCTCCACCACTAGAAGAACGTTTCGGTTCTACATGCAAAATGGTAAAGGTACTGAACTTGCTAATGTTGATTGTAATACCTTCCACCTGTCCGTTTGCTGCTGTCTGTACAGTGCCCTTTTGCAGAGCGATTTCACCGTCACTATGCTGAATGTATACGTACAGTCCAGCCGCATAAGCTGCCTGCTGCGCTGGTGTACCAGTTGGAAGATTCAGCTTCGATGCTGGGAACAACAGCGTTGTATTATACGAGTTGTAGTTCGTTTCGATCATCATCGGTGTGCCGACCTGAGCTACAGTGCCTGTAGATACAGTCTGCTTCACTATCGGATCGTTCAGCGCCTGATTAGCCACCTGCGATACTTCGCCTGCGTCGCGAATCGGTACAAAACGGAAGAACAGGCTTTGTCCCGCCGTTTGCAGTTGTGACAAGGTACTCTTACTCAAAATGACTCCAGCAAATTCGGTATCCAGATTCAGATCCACTTTGTTCGCCAGTGTCTCATATGAAGTTGACGGTACATCAATCGTCACTTCACTTGCTGGATCATTCGGCACATCCGTAGCAACAATACGTACTTTACTTTCATTGTTGGTCATGGCTGCTTGCAGTGCCGAATTCAATTGGGAAGCTCCTGCTACAACCTTGTCGATCTTGTTTCCATCAGACAGCAGCTTGCGCGTAATCGGCGTTTGCTCTATGTCTGCACCATTGTCGCCAATACGAATGGGTACGTTGCGTGTGACTTCCGAGCTAACAATACGTAACCCCTGTGGTTTCACCACAACGAGGAAGGTACGGCTGAGCTGCGCGCCATTATGCTGAATCGTAGCAGTCAGAATGACAGTGGCTTCATCACTAGCTAGTTGGGTTACGGCACCATTGCTTTGTACGACCTGCGACTGGTTGGAGATCCATGTAACAGGAAGCCCATCCTGCGTTGTCGGCAAGATCAGATCGCGAGTAACGAATTCCCAAGAATCATTACCTGTATAGCCAATCGTGAGATTGTTCAGTGCGTTTTTCACCTCAGTGAGCGCGTCCGCACGAATCACGTTAACTGTATAATCGGTAGATGTCTGTCCATCCTGCGCAGTCACTTTTAGACTGATCGTATTCGTACCGACTTGCAGATTGGTGCTGTACACGTTAGTGCTGCTATCGTAAGTTGCCCCTGTTACCGTCAACGTAGATAACGGATTATACACATCCGCCTGAACAGAATATTGCTCTACATTATTAGCAACATTAACTGTATATTGCGTAATGGCTGGATCAAAGGCAGGTGTTATAGCAGTGGGTGTACCGTTTAACGCTTTAAGACGTGCGTCTTTATTCGGCTCACGCATCACCTGAATGGTATACGTTTTAGTTGTTTGCCCATCGGCTGCTAGCACTTCAATAACAACGGTATTCGTTCCGGTTTGCAGTTCGATTGGTGTAGAAGCCATTCCACTTTGAACAGCATTTCCATTGATTCGAATCGTCGCATTGAGATCTGCCGCTGTTGGTGTAAAGGTAATACGATACACATCGTTCTGTACAGAAGCCATATAGCTCGTCTGCGATGGAGTGAAGATCGGAATCAATACGCCTTCCGACAATTGTACAGATGACAGATTGGCATTACTGGATAAGAAATTCACATTTACGGTCTGACTAAGCGTAATATTCTCATTCAGCACATTTGCTGTATAAATCACATTTTCAGTCTTTGTATTCGTAACGACAAAGGTGGCTACTCCATCCACATTCGTTGTCGCCTCTGAAGGCGTAACGAGCGAGCTGCCACTTCCTTGCTGTAACTTCACAGTATGACCTGCAATCACATTACCATTCGTGTCTTTGACGGTTACAGTAATAGTTACGGAATCAGATCCATTCGCCGCAACGCTAGCCTTGGATGCACTGATCTGCGATGTTGCTGCACTCGCAGCGCCTGGTGTAAAGGTAACAGGTACCGGGTGTAGCGTTAACGTAACATTGCCTGCGATCGCGGTATACGTTACACCTTCTGCCTTCGTACTCTTTACCGTAAAGGTAGCTACACCATTTGCATCACTGGTTCCCTGTATAGCTGTAATCGTCGAGCTGCCACTTCCCTGTGACAATGTGACCGCTTTACCACTAATGGCGTTATTCTGATTGTCGCGTAGCGTAACCGTTATTGTAGCAGTGTCGGTATTGTCTGCTGCTACAGTCGTCTTCGATATCGCTACATTCGACAGCGCTCCGTCTACTGCGCCTGGATCGAACGTTACCGTTTTCGTTGTAGTAAGTGTTACATTGTCAGTCGTATCCTTCGCTGTATACGTGACCGTCTCAGCTTTCATATTCGTCACGGTAAAGGAAGACTGCCCATTGGCATCGGTCGTTACACCGGTAGATGGTGAGATCGCTGAGCTGCCGCTTCCTTGCGACAGGATTACACTTTTACCGGCAATCGGATTGTTGTACTCGTCCATCAACGTTACGGTTACGGTACTGCTATCGGTTCCGTCTGCCGCTACATTGGATTTGGATACTTGAACGATAGAAGCAAAATCACTCACTGCTCCGGGCTGGAACGTTATACCCGCTGTTGCTGTAAGCGTGACGCCCCCTGCTATGGCGGTATACGTTACACGTTCTGCCTTGGTGCTTGTCACCTGAAAAGTGGCTACACCGTTAGCATCCGTTGTACCTTGCGTTGCTGTAATCGTAGAACTGCCGCTACCCTGACTTAGCGTTACCGCTCTGTCATTGATCGCATTTCCATTCCCATCTTTTAGCGTTACCGTAATCGTAGCACTATCTATGCCATCCGCAGTCGCAGTCGATTTGGATGCAACTACAGACGATGCTGCTGCATTTACAGCGCCCGCAGTAAAGGTCACGTTGCCTGTTTGCGTAATGGTAATGCTGTCATCGGTGTCGGTAGCTGTATAGGTCACACTCTCTTTCTTGGTGTTGGTTACAGTAAATACAGCCTGTCCGTTTGCATTCGTAGTCACTGCGGTAGATGGATTGATAGTAGAGCTGCCACTTCCTTGCGATAGCGTTACATTTTTGCCACTGATCGGATTACTATTGCTATCCTTCAGCGTAACGGTCACACTGCTGCTATCTGTTCCATCTGCAAATACGCTATTTTTGGATACACCAACAGTAGATTGAGAAGCGCTAACTGCTCCGGGCTGGAACGTCACGCTTGTCGTTGGAGTGATCGTCACATTGTCTGATGCGACGGATGCTGTATAGGTAACACTTTCTGCCTTGGTGCTTTTTACGGTAAACGTAGCTACACCACTGGTATCGGTTGTACCTTGAGTGGCTGTAATCGTCGAGCTACCACTTCCCTGTGACAATGTCACCACTTTATTACTCACCACATTATTATTGCCATCTTTTAACGTAACGGTGATGGTAGCACTGTCGGTATTGTTAGCTATAACATTCGCTTTGGATGCAGTTATTGTTGATAGCCCTGCATTGGTCGTTCCCGCATTGAAGGTCACGGTTGCTGTCGCTGTTACCGTAACACCACCCGCCATTGCTGTATAGGTAACACCCTCTGCTTTTGTACTTTTTACAGCAAAGGTGGCAACACCAGTCGCATCTGTTGTACCTTGAGTTGCCGTAATCGTGGAACTGCCGCTTCCTTGACTGAGTGTTACAGATTGTCCGCTGATTGCATTATTATTCGCATCTTTCAGTGTCACACTGATCGTAGCACTATCGGAATTATCAGCAACGACGTTCGCTTTGGAAGTAGTTACCGTCGATGTAGAAGCGCTGATCGCTCCCGGCTGGAAATTTACGATTGCCGTTTGGTTAATCGTCACACTGTCAGCCGCTACAGATGCTGTATATGTTGCTTGCTCTGCTTTTGTATTGGTTACTGTAAATGTAGCTACACCACTGGCATTGGTTGTTTGTGAAGCTGGTGAGATGGTGGAGTTACTTGTTCCTTTTCCTAATGTAACGGTCTTTCCGCTAAGAACATTGCTGCTTGCGTCTTTGACGGTTACCGTAATAGTAGAGCTAGATGTTCCGTCGGCTGTAACCGTAGTTGGAGATGCAGATACAGTGGATTGTGCAGCACTTGCTGGCGCACCACCTGCGATTTCAATAATTTGAGGAGCATCTGTAACGATAATCATATTCTGACTACCCGAACTAACCGAACTTGCTGGTCCAGTAATAAGAAACTTAACCGATCCTCCTGCATTTGCTTTTACAGCAGAATCCACATCAAACTGTAATGTTGCTCCAGCTTTCACTACGTCTGAATTTTTCGTGTCTAGCAATGTAAATCTGGAATCATTCTGTAATGCCGACATCGATGCCGGCCAAGCGTTATTGTCATTCACATTAAATGTTGTAGCGCTTGTATATTGCCATACTTGAAGAATCGGCGGGTATCCGTCGTTATTGTCTTGAATTTGATTTACTTTTAGAGATAACACAGCTTTATTCCCGCTTGCTGGAAAGGAACTCGGCACATTATACACTGCAAAACTGTGCGATACTTTTGCATTACCAGAAGTACCACCCATATATAAATAATCATCTGGATAAGAGGTATATCCCGCCTCAAAATCATGTGAACCTAATTGTGCATAACTGAGAGTGGCCGCATACGAAGTATGCGCCGCCCATGGGAATGGACTAATAACGAGTAGCACACAGAGTACTCGTATCAAAGATACCTTCAACCATTTTTCCATTCTTATTGCCCCTTTTGATTTCATATTTTTTTATTTTGATACAAAAAATGGTTATATAAAACATAAGCTTATAAACTATATAATATCGAGCAGACATGCAGAATAATCCTTGATGGAACAACTACCGAATCGAAAGGAAAACTGATACGCGGTGAAGAAGCATAATAATCATATTGTTGGAAGAGAAGCTTGTGTGTATGTATGAGATGTAGCGGTAGGAAGTGAGAATACGTTCAGAAGAGAATTCATATCGAATACGAAGCATACAGGGAGATGAATGGTGTAATACAAGCAAGAAACAACGAATAAACAAACTTTTATATAGTTCCTTTTTCATGTTTCTTTACAGGAATATATTACTACTTCTATACGTATATTTACAATAAAAATTGTAATATATATGTGAACTATTTTAGTAATTTAATAAAATACCAAAAATAAACATAATCGCTACATATGTACTCTATAAGAATGCTCATCGCATAGATAGGATGAAATAGATAAATGAAGGTATAAATTGACTTTACTATGAAGAATGCGAATACAATTCATCTATCATTTCATACAAAAAAACAGGCGATCGTCTTATCGACAATCGCCTGTTTTTGGAATATATCACCAAATCATGAAGCGATACCTTGTTGAAGCATCGCTTATTTGTGTCTGGAATTAATGATTCCGAATCAAAGACATAAACTCTGCACGCAGTGGAGCATCATGACGGAAGCCACCACGGACAGCAGATGTGATCGTTTTGCTACCCGGCTTTTTGACGCCGCGTGCGCACATGCACAGATGCTCACCTTCCACGACGACCATGACACCGGTTGGGTGCAGCACTTCATCCAGAATATCGGCGATCTGTGTAGTGATGCGCTCCTGTACTTGCAGACGGCGGCTGACCGCCTCGACAAGACGAGCGAATTTGCTCAGACCAGCGATTTTGCCGCTTGGTACGTAGCCGATATGAACCTTGCCAAAGAAAGGTGCCATATGGTGTTCGCACTGGCTGTAATACACGATATCCTTTACGATAACCATCTCCTGATGATTCTCGTCAAACGTAACGCCGAGCGCCTCGCGCGGATCGACGCTGTATCCAGCAAAAATCTCCTCGTACATGCGTGTTACCCGCGCAGGCGTTTCCAGCAGCCCTTCACGTTCTGTATCCTCACCGATCAGGTTCAGGATTTCTTTGATATGGTATTCAATCTGGTCGCGGTGTTCACCGACCTTCAGATTGGTATAGTCCTTAATGCCAGCCATGCTGACCTCCCTCCACACTCAAGGCCTTCATGTACTGACGCCTGTCATGTTGATTATCTTCTGCGTTTGCCTTGATTGCCGCGTCCCATTGGAGGCATTTGTGGTTTGCCACCTTTTTGTTGTGGACCGCCACCGTTTTTCATCATTTGCTGTGCTTGCTGCATTTGCTTCGCATTCAGGTTGTAGCCCATTTGCTTCGCCATTTTTTGCAGCATTTGCGGATCGCTCTGCATTTTCTCAAGCTGTTTGCGCAAGTAGTACGCACCGATAAAG
The DNA here is from genome assembly GCF_040719145.1 of Paenibacillus sp. JQZ6Y-1. Taxonomy (NCBI): domain Bacteria; kingdom Bacillati; phylum Bacillota; class Bacilli; order Caryophanales; family Paenibacillaceae; genus Paenibacillus; species Paenibacillus kandeliae. Next base: position 474,408 of record NZ_JBFDUZ010000002.1, on the reverse strand, counting down.
AATCCCCCGACAAGACCTACAATCAGAGTCACAATCGGTATGACCCAGTTCCACCACATCATAAAGCCACCCCTGTATATTCATTGTCGTTCGTTCGCGGAAAAGCGCCTTCACTTTCCCTGCCGTTCCAGGCATGAACAGCAATTATCATACCATTTTCAGGTAGGGACAGGCAAACTTTTTCGGAACGGTTGTATTGGTTATTTTAATTCATGACTGCCTCGACAAATACGGTCGTGGCGCTTGCTAGATCAATTTCCTTAATTTCTAAGGCATCACCGCTGCCATTGACGATCCGCACGACTGGTCGTCCGGGCAATCCGCGATGCTGACGCACGACAACACCTGCTTCGCGCGTGGACAATCGCACACCAGTACCATTTGGATAGACCGAGATGATTCGGTTAAATTCGATTAGCAGCTGGCGGTCGAGTCCTGTTTCGGATAATGCCATCATTTCCTCGCAAGCTTCATGCGGCATTAAGCCTTTGCCCTGCTGCTCCTTGGCAGTGATCAGATTGTCATACGTATTGGCAATCGCCACAATACGTCCGTACCGATGAATCTCTTCCTCCGGCAATCCACGCGGCTGACCGCTGCCGTCTATTCGCTCATGATGCTGAAGGGCAATATGGGCGATCATCAGATTGAATTCGCGCTTGGACTTCAACAGTTCAAAGCCTCGCCACGTATGGTGCATGCGCGAGCCCGGAATGCTATCCAGCATATCGGAGCCGCCCAGCTTGCCAATGTCATGCAGCAGCGCACCGATTGCTAGCTCACGTAGCTGCTGCTGATTCAGCCCAATATTCATGCCGATAATCGCCGATAGCAAACAAACATTCATCGCATGCACATACGCGGCGTTGTCGGCGGTGCGAATCTCTGTCAATTGCACCTGCACTTCACGCGCACCGATTACATCTTCCAGCAGCGCATCCACACTAAGCGCAATCCGCATCGGATGCCACTCCTTACCAGAACGTAACGCTTCAAACGTATCGCTCATCTCACGAATCATCTGCTGCTTCGTCTGCTCACTCAGAATCTCTTCCGGCTCCACATCAGCATAATTCTCGTCCCGAATATACAGCATCGTGACGCCGATCCGGTTGAGTGTGTTGATCATAAAGACAGTAAGCTGGACACCGGCAGACAACAAAATGGTGCCGTTGCCCGAATAGACGGATTTTGCCAGATACTGCCCGGTTTCCACATTTTCTATACTTACATATCTCACTTCAACATCCTCCTTGGTACAGAACCGGAATCGGAATGACGATTACCGCTGCGATACATGATTCGCTGCGTCGTTGATATGAACATTCTAGGGTGTGTTACGATCATGAGACAGCCTGCCCAATTCCCTGCCCTGAACAGAATCTCTTGTTTAACATACGATCTATCTTACTTGTCAAAACAATACAGGCTCATTGTGCAACGAACTATACCCTTCCAGTCCAAGCAGCCATTCCTTATTGTTCAGACCACCGCCATAACCAACCAGCTTGCCATTCATGCCGATCACTCGATGACACGGCACAATAATAGAAACGGGATTGCGGTTGTTCGCACCGCCTACCGCGCGTACAGCAGACGGAATACCAATCTCCGTCGCAATATGTTTATACGACACTGCCTGTCCATACGGCACATTACATAGTGCTTCCCAGACACGCAGTTGAAAGTCTGTCCCTCGCATATCCAGCGGCAGATCAAATTCCCGACGCTCCCCAGCAAAATATTGTTTGAGCTGCGCTGTCACTTCCGCCAATTGGTCTGGCGAATGCGTTAACACATGCTTGCCGTACCAACGCTGACACCAGACTGCTAATCGTTCGGCAGCCTGCTCATAGGAACGGAATTTGATATGGCATAATCCAGTACCGGAATGAACCAGTGTCAGCGTACCAAGTGGGGTATCCAATTCATCGTAAAATAGATGATGTACCGTCTGATCAGACTTGCTGTGCAGACCCTGTCTGCTCTCCTGCTTGCTGTTCATCCGCCAGTGCCTCCTCCAATATATGCTGCGCAGTCAGCAGCCGCTCAATCACTTCATGCTCCTGCTCACGTTCCAGCCCTTTTTGTACGGCAGCCAATGCTTCCTCGCCACCAATTCGGCTCAGTGCCCATGCAATCGTACCGCGAATAACGGGACGCACATCCTTGATTAGCATATCCGCCAACTTGGGTACCGCGCTTTTATCTTTAAAATTACCAAGCGCGATGATCGCGTTGCGCTGAATCGGATTTTTCCCGCGCCATGCCGACGAGGTATCGCCAAATTCCTGCTTAAACTGCTTGTTGCTCAGCTCCAGAATAGGCAGCAGCAGTGGCTTCGCCTTTTCTGGATCAGGGCGCAGCTCTTCCTGATGGCTCCAGCTTTTGCCTTTGTTTTTCGGACAAACGATCTGGCAAGTATCGCAGCCATATAAGCGGTTGCCGATCTTGCGCATATGCTCATCGGACAACATGCCCTTGGTCTGAGTCAGAAAGGAAACGCAAATTTGCGAATTCAGCTGACCCGGATTCACAAGTGCACCGGTCGGACACGCATCAATACATTTTGTACAGGTTCCACAATCCTCCGTTACCGGCGTATCTGGGGCAAATGGAATATCCGTAATCATATCTCCGAGGAAAATCCACGAGCCTAGCTTCGGCGAGATGATCGCACAGTTATGCCCATAAAAGCCAATTCCCGCTCGATGCGCAACTGCGCGGTCAGACAATGCGCCCGTATCGACCATACTCTCAATGCGCGCCTCTGGCACACGTTTACGGATAAAATCCTCCAACCGCTGCATCCGATTGCGCAGCACAGTATGATAATCCAGCCCCCACGCTGACCGCGCCATAATGCCGCGATATTCACCAGGCACAGACTTTGGCGGATTTTCCATTTTGGAATGATACGTCACCGCAATCGCAATAATAGAACGCGCCCCGCCCAATGTCAGCGACGGATCAATTCGCTTGTCCAGATCCGGTTCTTCAAACCCAGATTCATAGCCTTTCCGACGATTCTCTTCCAATACTTCACGCAAATATAAAAAAGGATCGGCGGTCGTAAAGCCGATATCGTCGATACCGAGTGCCGGTCCCGCGTCCTTGATTTCCTGCTTCAGCCGCTCCCAGCGGTTTGATTCCGCGCCGGTCTCTCCGGCAAGGGTTTGCTGTGTCATGAAGCGGCCCTCCTTTCCCCATCTCCGTATTGCCGGTTTGCCTGTTCCCGTTGCGGTAAGCCGCAAACCTGTATCTTGTGCTGCCATTCTTGTTGTATATATATGATCAAAGACACACAGTCCTCCTGTAATTCATCACAAAACTTCTCTTCCATTATACTCCATCCCATTGGAAAAACGTCTAAAAAATAGAAAAACACATCCGTTTATCCGATCCTTGTCGGAAAACAAAATGTGTTACATTAACAAAGCATACGCAGCTAAAGCGTGGTGACCAGATCATCGCGAGGTGTTCGAACCGTCATCTATCCCAATGATTGTCCGCACCGCAATGTCCGGCAGCACCGTTATCCCTAACAGGATAGCGGGCCGCTCGTGCAAGCGTGTATATTCAAGTATGATTTCTGTTCTGTTATCTCTAGTGTACCATTAGAAAATTAGGCGTTTGCCGCAACAATGCTTAACTTTTCAAATGTGCGCAGCACTTTGCTTTCGTCATATCCAAGTGCAGCATACAGTGGCATAACCACTTCATTGTGCTCGTCGCCGGCAACCATGATGCCGCTAACGTTACGCTGCTGGAAGCGTTTCTCCATCGACGTGATCAATGCAGTACCAATCCCTCTGCCTCTCACATCAGGATGAACGGCAATACGGTAGTAGCAACCGAAGTTGCGGTCAATCGTACCAATTAACAAGCCAATAATCTCTTCTCCCTGCTCCGCAACAATAATCAGTTCGGAATCCCAGGACAATTGTCTAGCAAAAGGTCCCATTGTGTGTTCGTAACACTCTTCGGACAGAGCTACCTGGAGCAGCTCCTGGACAAGGTTCAAATCACTCAGCTTAAAGGAACGAATATTCATCATCCAAACTCCCTCTTTATCAGCTTAATCAAGCAACGTTTGCAAACATACCCCTTAACACTACATATGGGAAGCACAAAAAAGAAGGACATCTGCATATACCAGCCATAAGCCCTACATCTCGGTTTGTGTAAAATCCCCTGTTATATTGTACCCAAATTTCGGCAAAAAACCTCATATTATTGCACAATATAATCTCAGTGTTAATTAAACCATAACTTTCTGACAATTACATCATTTTTCTCGTGAAAGCGCTTCATAACTCCGTTTTTCGCCAAAAATGATTCCAAATATCCATAGATCGGGATACTTTTAGGCAACATTGGGCTTTGATTTATGTTTATAAAGCTCCAATTATAAATATTCCCCCGAAAAATGATATCTTAATGCGAAAACATAGGAGCGACAAAAACGATTATATCATTAGTTTTAGGCTGTAACTATACTTTTTATCATAATGACGTCAGGTTTTCTTTTACCATAAAATTACATGATCTTTTTATGAAAGCGCTCTACAAAAGAAAAGAGTGTAGAAAGCAGCTTCCTGATTTACCCATTCCATAAGGGAAAGAGTGGTTATTTCCCCGTATTTACATTGCGCTAACAAAACGAACATACGATCCTTCTTCCAGCGGTCAATTTTTGAATAAATATCCATGAACAGCGAAAAAATATTTTTGCGATGTCAGGGCGATGCAGGGGACTTTCTAAACATAAATGTTGATTTAGTCCAAAATATACGGTTTAATATATAGGGTAAGATGTTTATCTACATATGGAGTGGAACTTCCGCTTCAAATTCAAAATCTCAGGAGGTATTTTACGATGGCATTTGAATTACCGGCACTACCTTACCCGAATAACGCTCTGGAACCACATATTGATGAGCAAACGATGCTGATCCACCACGATCGTCACCATAACACATACGTAACCAATTTGAATACCGCTCTGGAAAGCGCTCCTGAACTGCAAGGCAAAAGCCTGGAAGAGCTGATCTCCGATCTGGACAGCGTTCCAGAAAGCATCCGCACAGCGGTTCGCAACAACGGCGGTGGTCACCATAACCACAGTCTGTTCTGGGAAGTAATCGGCCCTGACGCTGGTGGCGCACCAACAGGCGAACTGGCAGCTGCTATTGACAGCGAGCTGGGTGGTTTCGACAAATTCAAAGAAGATTTCGCAAAAGCAGCTACAACTCGTTTTGGTAGCGGCTGGGCATGGCTGGTTGTCGGCAAAGACGGCAAACTGGCAATCACTAGCACACCTAACCAAGACAGCCCTGTATTTGAAGGTCTGACTCCACTGCTGGGTCTGGACGTATGGGAGCATGCTTACTACCTGAAATATCAAAACAAACGCCCTGACTACATCAGCGCTTTCTGGAATGTAGTAAACTGGGATGCTGTAAATGCACGTTACACTGCTGCGAAGTAATTCCAGCATCGTATCAGCGCACAGCGCATACAAAAAAGACGACCTGTATCATGCAGGTCGTCTTTTTGTATGGATGCAATGACAGCATTATATGGAAGCATCCTCATAATCTTCCTACTTATTGTATTTACATTATATTCAAACGCCATCATGCTCAGAACGTTTAAAGCGCGGCAGCTGCCCTAGCTCCTCAGGCAACTCTACCATATATAGATTGCCGTATCCGTGGCGGTCACTGTTAAAGAACAATCGCCGTCCATCCTCACTTAGACGAGGATGAGCGTGCAGCTTTTGCGAATGAAAGCTGCATCGCAGCTCGCATACCTCGTAAGCACCATCATAGCTTCCGTTTGTATCACGCTGCCATAGATGTAGCGTATCCACTGCGCCCTGTCCATCCGCTACCGCCAATGCTTCATTCTGATACAAATGCCAAGTGGAAAAGGGAATCTCCTGCTCCTCCAGCCTAGTATTATCATAGCGTATCCGCCCAAAAAAGCAGGTTCCATCCGTCGAAATCCCATGATACCCAATCTGCTCACCATCTGGCAAAAAGCATTCATGACCGACTGCTTCTCCGTCTTCGCGGCGTTGACGGATAGACCAGACCTCACCATTTCGCAGGTCCAATCCCCATATCCGATGATCCACCAGATGCCATGGTCCTTCATGGCAAAAGGTCAATAGCCACGGCAGCGTCGGCGATGCGTTGATATGCGTCACAAAATGGCGGGTATGGAACACCTCGCGCGATTGACCGCTTTTCAGATCGACCGCAATGATGATGCTATTCGGCTGCGCATCCATCCATTCGCGATGCCCGACATACCCGTTGCCCAGATCGGTATCGATGCGCTGTGATAGATCCTCCGTAATGCAGGTGAGCAGTGTACGACTGTCTGCGGTGCAGGTGATATTGCCTAGCACATAACCTTCTGGGCAGCGATACTTGATCCGTTCCCGAAAATGGGTCAAATGCAGCGCCCGAATCACCTGTTTGTCCGATACAAGCGCATACTGCTCATCCGGTGTGAGCGCCACATCCAGATCGTCGTTATTCGCATATGTGGTCAGCTGCGTCATTTCACCAGTTTCCAATTGCATGGAGAATAGATTGGCACTATTATCCCGGTCGGAAATAAACAACAGTCGTTTGCCATTGTCATACAATGGCTGTTCGGTAAAATACGGCAGACGACTATGACCGCGATAATCGGTCAGCTGGTGTACCTTCAAACCGGTACGACGGTCAGTGTACGTGCTCCACTCTGGCGCCCATATGGTGCCTTTGACCATAGCGATCGTTCTGGACATGTTGATCCCTCCGCGTGATTGAATTCAGCTTCAGTCTTTACCTACTTGGATACGTATGGACTTCGATGCTTCAGCGCTTAGTCACTGGATGATTCGCTGCTTGGATTATGCTTTCGTGCTATGTTTGAATGCCAAAGTGCTGCTGCAAAATTTTGAGGAACAGATTCGGAAAAGCATACTTTTCCATATCGTCGGGTCCGATCCAGCGATAATCATACGCAAAGGCTTCGCCTAAAAGCGTACTCGGTACAACTTCGTAGTGGGCAGGCTGTTCAGCAACCTTTGCCTGCTCTAACGGCTCCAATGTATCCGCAGTTGTGCTGGATGCCAGTTGCTGACGAATTGCGCTGCGCACTTCTGGCGTTGAACCTGACAAACGGATGTCCATTGTGCTCTGTTCTACTTGCTCGGATGCGTGTGAAGTAGCGTCAGATGCCGCCTGATCGCCAGAAATCACGCCGATGCCGTGCCAGTCCTTGCCATCAATCGGTACATCGATTTGCCCAGCTTCGGTGCAGTGGAACACACGCATATACCACTGAATATGGCTAAATGTATGCTCGGCACTCATCCATTCCTGGTCTGGACGAACGTCGATGCCTTCGTTTTTGAGCACATGATTCAGCCGTTCCATCGCAGCGGGCTGCGTCAGATCCGAGCCAGAACCGGCTTTTTTAGCGTCGGAAGCCAGTACATGCGGCAACTCCCACATTCGTGCTAACAGACCTGTTGCTGGACGCTGACGGATCAATACTTTCCCTGCATGCTCACCACGTCCTTCGACTACTGCCATGAGGCGATGCTCTGGACGCGGCGGTTTGGCTTTCGTTTTGATCGGCAATTGCTCTTCCATACCGTTGAGTCGTCCCTCACAGTGCTTCATGACTGCGCAGGTCAGACAATGCGGCGATTTGGGTGTACAAACCATGGCGCCAAGCTCCATCAGTGCTTGGTTAAAATCGGAAGCACGTCCGGTCGGGATCAATTCGCGCGCAAGCTTTTCTATTTTGACGCGGGTAGAGGCTTTGGCAATATCATCGCTCAGGCAAAAATAACGCGACAATACACGCATCACGTTGCCGTCTACTGCTGGCTCCGGTACATTGTAGGCGATGCTGAGTACAGCGCCTGCGGTATAGGGACCGATCCCTTTTAATGCGGAAATCTCTTCCGGTGTATTTGGTACGATGCCACCATGACGCTCGACCACCTGCTTCGCTGCTGCTTGAATATTGCGCGCGCGCGAGTAATAGCCGAGTCCCTCCCAGCATTTTAGTACGTCTTCCTCTGGAGCTTCGGCAAGCGATTCAACGGTTGGAAAGCGTTCGATAAAGCGCTGGAAATAAGGAATCACGGCAGCGACACGGGTCTGCTGCAGCATGATCTCGGAAATCCAGATATGGTATGGATTGCGGCTGCGTCGCCACGGCAGGTCTCGTTTATGCTCGTCATACCATGCCAGCAATTCGCGGCTGAAATAACGTTTGGCTTCGTGTTGTTCTGTTATGTTGGACATCATCAATCTCCTTTTGGGGCGTGGGTTCCCATCGAACGCCCTTATTTTGAACGTTGGCTTTGGTGCAACCAGGCGCTCCGGGAAGGGATTGGAGAACGGAACTCCGGTGGAGCCGCGGGAATCTTTGGAATGGGAGTACATGAAGATTCCCTCAGCTCCAAAGAGGTAAGATATTTTGCTTTCGCAAAAATCATTCTTGATTGAACCCCGTGTTTGAAAATCGCAAACACTAGAAGTCGTCCTTTTCTCCAATTCCCTTCCCTACGCTTAGTGCAACGTGCAACATTCTTTTTGTGCGAAGCAATAGGGGATTCGTGCTTGATTTGTTGTTTTTAGGCATCTATTCATTGTAACAGATGAATTTGTGTCTGTATTTGGAGTCGTAGTTCTCATCTGTTTCGTTTCCATTCTCACTGAGCATCTAGGTGGATCGTTCCACGATAGCGAATGCGGATGCTAGGGTGGGTTGGTGGGTGATGCTTAGGTGGATATGGTAGGTATTATGGTCTTGTTGTAGGTCTAGTCGCTGCCACGCTTCGGGGGACAGGGTGACCTGTGGTTTGCCGGATGCGTTGGGCAGGATTTCGATGTCGGTAAAGCTTATGATTTTGCCGATGCCGCAGCCGAAGGCTTTGGTGATGGCTTCTTTGGCGGCAAAGCGACCGGCGGTAAATTCGGTTAGTCGGGGTCCGCGTTGTTCAGCCAGTGTCTGTTCGGCGGGCGTCAGAATGCGCTGGAGGAAACGTTGTTTTTGTTTGCCCTCTAGCAAGGCGACAACTCTAGCGATCTCCAGTACATCATGTCCTATTCCGTGAATCAATTGAGTGACCTCCTGCCATTTCGATTTCTTTATTGTATCAAATGACATGGGTAAAATCTTCTGCTTGCAGGTAATCATCAATGAAGGTTGCATGCTCTCTTTCTTTTTACACTACAAAAAAGCGACTCAATCCACAATTGGATAGAAGTCGCTTTTTTACGCATATGGGAATGCTGCTTGATCCTTCTCTTACCTTAAATACCCGGAATCGGATCGCGTTTGTGGGCAGTGCGTTTGTAGTACGTTTCCAAACGTTCTGCCGCTTCTGGTGCGATGGATTTGCCTTCCAAATAATCAGAGTTGTCGGCGTAGGTTATGCCGAGTTCGTTTTCGTCGGTTTGGTTTTCCCAAAGACCAGCACTTGGCGCTTTGTCGAGAATGGATTGCGGGATACTCAGGTGCGAAGCCAGTTCGCGCACTTGACGTTTGTTGAGCGAGCTGAGCGGCGTAATATCGACTGCGCCGTCACCATATTTGGTAAAGAAACCAGTGATCGCTTCGGATGCGTGGTCTGTACCGACAACGAGCAGGTTAAGCGAGTTGGCGATAGCATATTGAACAACCATGCGAGTTCTCGCTTTGACGTTCCCTTTCGCTTGTGGGCTAAGCGGATCTTGTTCCAGCTGTGGCATCACGCTATTAACGGTTTGCTCGATGGCATCCACTGCTTTGTGCACATTGGTTTCGACTTTGTACTTCAGGTCAAATGCCTGTGCAACCGCGTAGCTGTCCTCAATATCCGATTGGGTATCGTATGGTTGGAACACGCCAACGGTTTTGTATTCGCGTCCGGTCGATTCGGTCAGCTCATCGGTTGCCTGTTTGCACAGACCCGTTGCTACTGCACTATCGATCCCGCCGCTAATGGCGATCAGCAGACCTTGAGAACCGGATTTCTCAATATAGCCTTTCAGAAAATCCACCCGTTTGCGGATTTCGCTTGCCGGATCAATCGTCGGTTGTACTTTCAAATCGTTAATAATATCCTGTTGAAGACTCATACTCATCATTCACTCCTTCGACTGGTCTGAAATACGCTACATCGAACATCGGTCGATCTGCGTATTTGCTTGATCCTGCGTCTGAACATCGCCAACGCAGGAGTGGCTCTCTTTATATATACCCATAAACAAGCACATCCTGCAACCGTCACATGAAAGTGACAGCGGCAGGATGTGGATTTTGTATCAAATTACAGGCAATATTTCTCGAATGCGTCATTCAGCGCAATCGCGATATCTTCAGCGGAATGGTTCTCAATCTGGTGACGCTCGATAAAATGTACGAGCTCGCCATCTTTGAGCAGAGCGATCGATGGAGAAGACGGTTGGTATGGCGCGAAGTATTCACGCGCTTTGGCAGTCGCTTCTTTGTCTTGACCTGCGAATACAGTGAACAGGTGATCTGGTTTTACATCGCTTTGCAGAGCATGAGCTACGCCAGGACGGCATTGACCGGCTGCGCAACCGCAAACGGAGTTTACAACAACCAGTGTTGTACCTTGTGCATTGTCCAGTTGCTCTTGCACTTCTTCTGGTGTGCGCAGTTCTTGGATACCGATACTGGTCAGCTCGTCACGCATAGGCTGTACCATATCTCTCATATATTGATCAAATGACATTGACATATTGGTTCACTCCTTACTTTTCATAAGCATTACCTCTATTATACACAGGTTGTATCAGAATACCACCGTATCCCTGTAGATTTCATGGAAAATACAGGTTTATTTTGTTTCATATTCTGCTGCCTGCATTGCGATCCAAGCCGCACGCCCCTGTTACGGCAAGCTCGGTGCGCCGACCGACTCTGCCGCCGTCAATTCCTCAGGTTTTCTCATGAAAATGACAGAAAAGGTGGTACCATTTCCTTCCGACGAATCGACGGTAATTCGTCCGTTATGCCGTTCCACAATACTAAGGCAAAGCGATAAGCCCAATCCTGTCCCCTTAGTCTTGGTTGTATAAAAAGGCTCAAATAGCTTGTCCATCTTATCCGGCGGTATACCCGGTCCCGTATCGCGGATGTGCATAATGACCTCGGCGCTTGTCATCTCGGTTTCAATCGTCAGCTCGCCCTTATCCTCCATCGCTTCCATACCGTTGCGCGCCAGATTCAGAATCAGCTGTTTGATCTCCTTGGAGTTCAGCTCTAGCAGCGGAATATCACGTCCCGGCACAAAGGTAATCGTCTGTCCGCGCAGATTGGCATCCGCCCACAGCAGCGGCAGCAATTCCTCAATAATGGCATGCAAACTGGACGGCTCCTTTTCCACAATGCGGTTCTGAGCAAGCGAGAGAAAGTCATTGATGATGCTATTGGCACGATCCAGCTCGTCCATGACGATCATATAATAATGATCCAGCGAGGATGGGCTTTTCTCGTGCATCAATTGCAGGAAGCCGCGCACAACAGCCATCGGATTACGAATCTCATGCGTAATGCTGGCTGCCATTTTGCCGACCAGACTCAGCTGTTCGACATGGCTCAGTTCATTGCGCAGCTGCTCCATCTCGGTCACATCCTGCCCCACAATCACGAATCCACTCAATTCCTCTTCTGGGTTGCGAAATAGCGGCGCTACGTTAACGTAGAACACACCGTATTCCAAACGAAAAATCTCACTCTCGTTGACTCGACTCTGCTGTACGCGCCGAATCAGTCGGATTGTGCTTTTTAACCCTTCGCGAATGTCGCCATTCTCCAGATCGAAAAAAGACACCTCATTCATACGGTCGCGCTTCAGACCAGTTAGCGTGCTTGCCAGAAGCGTAAATGCCGCTTCATTGATCGCTGTCACTCTGCCTTCTGCATCAATCGATGTCACCATCATCGGTGCCACATTCATAATTTGGCGCAGCTTTTCCGCTTCGGTAATGACGCGATTCGATAGATCCAGCATCTGCCGACTCAGCTGCTTTTTCTCAATAATTTGTTCAATGGCGGTTGTGCAATAATCCCCAGCTACGATTGCCGCCACAACGATAAATAGAATGAGCAGCCATACCCCCGTACCAAGCTGGAATAACGATACATGTAAAGCAATGACGATGAGGGTAAGCAACGTACTCAGCAGAATCAGCGCCATCACAATCAACCGCTTACGACGGATCGAAGAGCGATGAAATACTGGATAACATAGCCCTGCTACTGGATATAGCAATATGCCAGTCTGTATAATACCATCCTTGATGTTAACGTTATCACTAAACAATATGTACATAAATATACTAAGCAGCAGTAACCATAAGCCGCGCCATGCACCTATGTACAGCACACCTACAATGAACGACACTACACTGAGCGGAATCCGACTATCAATCGCGCTATAAGCAGCTAGAAGCCAGCCGACCACAATACTGAGCGCAAAGGAAATGACAAGCACTGGAGCGTATCCACGCCATACCAACCGTCCGGGATGCAGGGAATCGTCACCACTACGTTCCACCACCGCGGAGAATACGAAAACGGAAGCGCCTACAGCAAGCATTTGCAGCAGGATTTCCTTGACCGCAATAATAATGATGCGCCCCTCCCTCTGTCTCTGTCGTACTTCGATTAAAGCACAGCCATGATGGCATTACAATATATGGTTTGTTGTTCCAGCATTTTCAAATCACCTATACAATACCCGCGTTTCTGCCCATTATAAACACATTGCGATCGTCTCTATCCTCAACTCGTTGTAATATGTCTCTTTGGCGCGTGGTTGGCAAGCTGAACACTGATTCATTGGGATTCATGGTATACTATTCGTAGTGAACATGTATTTATTAATTAATATAAAAGGAACGATTCATTTTGAAATACGATATTATTGTAATCGGCGGTGGCTCGGCGGGTCTAATGGCGAGTGTAGCAGCGAGTGAACATGGCGCGCGCGTGCTGCTGATTGATAAAGGCAACAAATTGGGTCGCAAGCTGGGCATCTCCGGCGGCGGACGCTGCAATGTCACTAATGCCAAAGAAGTCGATGAATTAATTAAATATATTCCGGGTAACGGACGCTTTCTGCATAGTGCGCTGGCGAACTTCAGCAACCGCGATATTATGGCATTTTTCGAGGATATGGGTATCGCGCTAAAAGAAGAAGACAATGGACGGATGTTCCCTGTTACCGACAAAGCCAAATCAGTCGTGGATGCGCTGGTGAACCGAGTACGCGCGCAGGGCGTAGACATTCGGGTGAATAGCCCAGTGGCGGAAGTGCTGTACGATGAAGGGACAGCTTGCGGTGTGAAGCTGCGTGCTGGTGAAGTGATTCGCAGTCAGGCAGTTATTATCGCAGTCGGCGGCAAATCCGTTCCGCAAACCGGCTCCGAGGGTGACGGATATCCTTGGGCGGAAAAGGCTGGTCATACCATTACCGAGCTGTATCCAACCGAAGTGCCGCTGACATCGCCAGAATCGTTTATCCAGAGCAAGGAACTGCAAGGCTTGTCCCTGCGTGATGTACAGTTAACCGTCTGGAATCCGAAAGGCAAAAAGCTGATCATGCACGACGGCGATATGCTGTTCACACACTTCGGCATTTCCGGTCCGGCGGCGCTGCGTTGTAGTCAGTATGTAGTCAAGGCGCTCAAAAAGTTCCCTGTTACTTCCGTGCAGCTGACGATTGATCTCATGCCGGACAAAAGCGCGGACGACATTTATCGCGAAACGCTTCAACTTGCCGAGCAGGAATCCCGTAAAGCCGTGAAAAATGTACTCAAGGGCTATCTGCCCGAGCGTATGATTCCACTGTTGTTGCAAAAGGCGCAAATCGCTGAGGATGTAACATATCACAATATTCCGAAGCAGCAATGGCTGGAGCTGGCACGGCTGATCAAGGCATTCCCAGTGGCGATTAATGGTACGCTGTCGATCAAGGAAGCATTCGTGACTGGCGGCGGTGTCAATCTCAAAGAAATTCACCCGCAGACGATGGAATCCAAGCTGATGCAGCATTTGTATTTCTGTGGCGAGGTACTAGATATTCATGGGTATACCGGCGGCTACAATATTACGGCTGCCTTTACGACCGGTCATGCAGCGGGCAGCAGTGCTGCCGAAGCGGTGGGTCGGAGTTAGATTTTGGCATGAAGAATATTATGCGGAAGCAAGCCAAGTCATGCCAACTGTTCTGCAAGCGAATCAATAGTTCCATACAGATGAAAAATCTAACTATAGAGCAAACACCTAATTATAGAACAAAGACCCCGTCCTGCTGAGTAAGCAGTTGCACGGGGTTTTTGCTCTATACACGTATTAACCATACAATATCGACAGGAACAACACCCTATCCGTTGCCATATCGCTATATCGCCTATTTCGTCTACTACAATCACGTTCTTATTCTTCATCCTCTTGTTCTTCATCCCTAAGGGTCTTCATCTCTCATCCAAATAACGACGCAGTAGCCCAACATTATCGGTCTGGATCATATTGAATCCATGCTGTAGCTGCCAATCCCAGCCTTCCGCTCCGTGCAGCTCGGAGTGACCACCGCATAAAGAATCCCACATCGTATTCACCCACAGACGGCAGTCATATTGCTGAATACGTTGCAGCAGCGACGACTCCAGCCGTTCACTATTCTCCTGCTCAAAACAAATCTCTACCGCTTCTGGACGTACAGTTTGGCAGATTTCGTCTATGCGTTCTACATGTTGTATATTGCTATCGTCCAATATGTGCATATATAACGGCTTTTGTAGTTTGTTATGTCGAAACGAAGAAACTTCCTCCGGTTCAGCCGTGCTTTTAAATAGCGTTTGTGCCACCGTGTCTGTGCGTAGCAGCACAGCGTATACATCCTCGCGCCAAGCCCAGCATTTATCTAGATTGATCATAACCTTGCCGCGTGCAAGAATCATGACCTCTTCCAGCGTCGGAATCAAATAGTTGGTGAGTCGTTGCTCGCTACCACCCTGATGCTGACGTAGACGTAAGCTTCGCAGCTGCTCCAGCGTCATCTCCGATAGTCTGCCACTCCCGTTGGTCATGCGATCCACCGTTTCATCGTGCATCAGCACCAATTGACCATCCGCTGTGCGCTGTACATCAATCTCAATCAAATCTGCTCCCGCCACGATCGAATACTGGATCGCTGCTAACGAATTTTCTGGTGCCAATCGCCAGTCTCCACGATGAGCGGCAATCATAATACGTCCGCGACTATCGTAAAAGCTAGCACTAATCTGCTGCAAACCGCTGTCATACGACTCCGTCCTCAAAGTCAATGATTTATCTCTCATCGCTATTGTCTCTCCGCTTCGTTATTTTTGGGCAGTCGCTTGGAGCTGCACTTTCTTTTTATCCACTTTAACGTGCCAACATTAAATGAAATGGATATTTGTGCAATGTTTGCGTAAACGTTTTGTAAAAGAAAAATTTCAGTTACCAACATGCTATACACAAATTAGTACCAGATATTAAGGATTTACACACAAGTTATCAACAACTTATACACAGCCTGAGGATAGATTTCAGTAAAATTATTCCACTCTATACACAGGTTAAACCAATTATGCAGAACAACATGTGTATAAAAAGCTATGAAATCGCCTTTTTGCTGACTGACTATGTATAACGTCTCCTTTTTATGCAATGGAGTGTACTATTTTGAATACAAGAGAAATTATGCACATGGTTATCCACAATATTTATCCACTTTTCCACAGGTCGTACACATCTTGCGCACAGACTTTTTTCCAATTTTGTATCTAATCTCTGCAAAATGAAGAGAAAATGGTGTTTCATTTGTACAATTCCAGATTCGCGACATCAATATACAGAAATGATCGTAAACGGATACATTTTATCCACAATTGCTGTCCATTGGGAAGGATAAATAGATATGTAGGTTTTTAAACGCAATTTAATCCTTAAATTTAATATTTAAAATGGATGGCATTGTGACAAATGATACATTTTTTAATTTTAATTGCAGGTAAGATGGAAGTAGATTCTAGATTACTTCTTATAACTCTTTTGCATAGATGTTATGTATCCCACAACCGGAAAGGATGAATGTACCATGATTAACATGTCCATGAACAACACCGAACAATCCATGCATCTGTACCGCGTCTTCGCCAAAGCCTTCAAAAGCTTGAACGAACATGCCGTTGCCGGAAGCAAGATCGAAGGCTTCAACTCCACCGCATTTTCTGTCATGGAAGTGCTCTACTTTAAAGGTGCACAGCCGATTCAACAGATCGGAGCTAAACTACTGCTGCAAAGTGGCAACGTTACGTATGTTATCGACAAGCTGGAGCACGGTGGTCTGCTGCGCCGTCATCCTTGCCCAACCGACCGCCGTGTGATCTACGCCGAACTGACCGATCAGGTTCGCGCGATGATGGATGAAATTTATCCCAAATACGAAGAACGCCTGAACTTCGCACTAGGCGGTCTGAACATACAGGAAAAAGAACAGCTTATCTATCTGCTCAAAAAGCTCGGTATGGAAGCAGAACGTCTATCCCCATCCGTTCGCAAATAATATACAACCGGACAACACAAAATGCAGTTCCTTTCACGGCGACATTTGCTCGCCTGAGAGGAACTGCATTTTGTTTGAATAGATATGTTGATATGTTGGAATATCTTATTGTATGCGCCCATGTGCCAGCGTAATCATACGCGTTGCATGTTCGCTGAACAATTCCGGCTCATGCGTGACTATGAATAGCGCTGCTCCACGCGCCATCGCAGCTTGGCACAGCTGCAATAGATGCTGCATGGTAAAATAGTCCACCGCTGCTGCTGGTTCATCCAAAATATACAATGGACGCTCCAACAAAAATTGCGCAGTCGCGGATAATAGCCGCTTTTGCCCAGCACTCAGACTATAGGGTGAAGCATCACGCTCTGTCAGCAGTCCGGCTTGCGATAGCATCTGCTCCACTCGCTCCACCCATGGCTGTGGTAGCGGCTGACGACGGCGCAAGCCAAGCTGCGCCCGGATGCCGAAGACACATTCATCCCATACAGTCGATGCTACCCATTGATGATCGGGGTGTTGAAATAGATACCCCGTATCCTGCGCGCGCGCATGAATATCGTCGCGGGCGCTGTCCTGCCCATGACGGAAAATATGACCAGTCGGTGGAGACAACAGCCCTGCCAGCAGTCGGGTTAGCGTTGTCTTACCGGAGCCGTTTGCACCGCATAACAGCACCATTTCGCCGGGATGTATTTGTAGCGAAACATCCTGCAATGCAGGAGTAGAATTACCCGCGTACTGATAATTCAGCTGCCGAATATCAACGATAGGCTGCAACAGATCAGGTGATGACTGTGATTTTTCCGATGATACGGACACTTGATGCGCATCCGAAGACTCGTCCTGTGTGATCGCTGGCACAATATACAACTGGCGCAGATCGTCCGCATTCTGTTGCAGTAGCTCCGCTGGTGTACCTTGCAGTACTATGCTACCCTTTTCCAAAACGAGGACATGATCTGCGCGCTGTACACTGTGATCCCAACGAGCGGATGCAGTGATTAGGGTTCCACCGGCGGCATGCCAGTCGCCAATCATATCCAACACCTGCTGCCGACCAGCTGGGTCCAAACTTGCTGCTGGCTCATCCAATAGCAGAATCTGTGGTTCCAGCGCCAATACTGCCGCCAGTGCGGTGCGTTGTCGCTGTCCGCCAGATAGCTGGTGTATATGGCGATTACGTACATGCTCCAATGCTAGTGTTGTCGTTAGCCGGTCAATACGCTGACCAATCTCTGATGGCGCAAGGCACAGATTTTCCGGTCCAAAGGCAATTTCGTCCTCTACCGTACCGACCACTAGCTCAGCATCCGGGTCCTGCCCAAGCGATCCTATAGTAGATGCCAGTTCTGCAATTGTTGCTTCCGCAGGATCAATGCCCTGAATATGCACGTCGCCTTCGCGCTGTCCACCAGCTAGGCGTGGTAGTTGACCATTGATCAGACGACAGAGTGTTGATTTGCCGCTGCCGCTTGCACCAACAATCGCCAGCCATTGTCTTTGCTCCACTTGTATATCAAGCTGCTGTACGGCTGCTTGCTCGCTGTCGTCATACACATACGACACCTGCCGTAGCATCACTGCCGGTTTCGTCATGTCAATGCCGTTGCTGCTCATTAGCGGCGTCCGTTAAACCCGGCAAACCGGCGTAGCAACCCTGTTTTACCAATCGCTTTGGCAAACACTACTGTGAGTAGACCGCACAGCAGCATACCACTGAGTATACGCACGACCAGTGCAATCGACAGAATGGTCATGCCCCATTTGGCGTAGCCAAACATTTGTACCGCCACGACGAACCAGATTGGCACCATAGCGCCACCGATCAGCATCATCCAGCCAGTTGACCAGCGACGATAACGAGTCATCGCCATCAGCAGTTCAGCCACGAGCATATAACAGATCGCCGCGGCAAAGGCAGAAGCAATCCCATACGATACGCCGACAAAGCTTTGCACTAGCGCACCAAGCGCGTATGTAATCACGGCAGTGCCCGGTTTACGGATAATATAACAAGCCAGCAGACCATAGATCATATATAGACCGACGATGGTGGAGGTCAGAATAGGGCCACCGATACTGCTTAGCAGTTGATTTACTGCACCCAGATACATCGTCATGACTGCATTGGCAGTCGCCAGCAACGCCATCAGCACGATATCCATCGTCGTAAACGCTTGGAAAGTACGGCTCATTTTGCTGTTGGAAGAATTGCTATTTACATTTGTACTCATGATTTCGCTCCCTGTATATGGATATTCAGTGGTTGGCATGACGGAACGCCACAACTTTATTGTCAACCACAAAATATAATTTAGGTTAACAATAAAGATAAGTCAATCTTTTTATTTCCCACTGTCAGCGATAGGACAGCAGCTACACCAGTACACAGAGCGCTAGTGTAACTCCTGCGCTAACAATCATTAACGGTAACGCATACGACGGAAGTACAAAGGAACGGTAAAAGGTACGATGTGCCGACGCACCAAATCCTTTGCCATCCATAGCACCAGCAATATACTGAATACGCCGAACGGAGCCAGTAAATACAGCTGCCAAATAATCTCGTGCATGCAACAGTCCTGCCGGTCCACGCGAGATGCGTTGCCCGCGCAGACGCCTTGCTGCCAGTGCCAATCTTCCTTCCTCACGCAGCAAAGGCAAAAAGGTCAACGCCAGCGCCAATCCATACGCAAAACGGTACGGCACCTTCAGCTTCAGTACAAGTGCGCCGACCAGTTCACGATAATCGGTTGTCACTGACAACGCCACCGAAGTTAGGCAAAAGATAAAAATACGCAGCGTCATCACCGCGCCATATTCCAATCCGCCGCTAGTTAGTTGCAATGCGCCCCACTGCCACCATACCTCGCCTTCGCGTACAGATAATAGCGATAACCCAAAATACGGAATCCCGATTCCTGCCAGCAATTGCATCAATGGACGACTGACCATTTGCCCCGTTCCGATTACCACTGCCAGCCAGACGAATCCGAACAGGATCAACTGAGGCAAAGCGTGCTTCATATGAACAGCCAGTATTGAGAGGCAGAGCAGCATGAATATTTTTGTCAGCGGGTCCATTCGATAGAGAAATGGCTTGTTCTCCCTATTCACGTTTGATTCCTCCATTGCTCTTGTGACTTTATTACTCTTATCACTCTTGTTCCTTTATTACTCTTGTTCCTCCGTTATGCTTTAGCATATGCCAGAACCGTCTTAGAATAACCTGCGTCTGTGAATTGTGCAACTGCAAGATGCACATCTAATCTCCTTCCTGTCACTGTCACCATCAACAACCAGCCCTACTGCATCTCCCTGTGTGAAATACGGCAAAAAGCCGGTATTCGCTGCGCACAGCGGATACCGGCTTTTTGCCGACTGTTATAAATCCAAATTAAACGACTACAGAAGATGCCTGCTTGGACATGGTGCGCTCTGGGAGGTTACCGGGAGCCGCAGGTGAAGCCACTTCGCCGCACAACAGCGATAGCCGCTTGCGGATTTCTCTCAATTCGCTGATACCCGTGCCAGTGATTCGGTACTCTTCCCCACTGACAGTCAGCATATTTTCGGATGTCAGATTGACCAGCTCCTGCTTAATCTCACGATCCCCAACACGATAACCACGGTCCTCCAATACAGGCTGCATATTCGCAATGGTCAGCATGTGCTGATTTGCCTGATGCAGCATATGGATTCGTATAAACAAATTTTGTACCTCCGCATGCATATACCCTTCTCTCCTTCCAGTCGATTGAATGATGTGTATAGGCCGTTAGCGGTTTTGGCTAAGAGTGGAAGCAAACAATAATCGCCGTTGACAGATCAGCCCTGTAAACCGTTATGATTCAAGCTGTATTTACCCTGCTCACTGATTACGTAAACATATCCATCAAGTTTATTCCAATTTTTACCTTACATTTAAAGTAATGCTTTATCCATTGCATATATCGCTTCCAATCAGCACTTGTATTTTGAGTAGGTTCATTTGCAAATGAGGACAACAATTGTATACTGGGTGTAGATGCCCACTACGGCACAGCTACAGCGTAAAGGTCTGTAAATCTATCTGAAAAAGGTGACTTTCATGTTTGAAAATATAGCATATAGCGGCTCTCGTGAAGAACAATACGAAACCGCCCTCAGCCAGCTCAAAGGTCTGATTCACGACGAGCCAGATCGGATTGCCAATCTATCCAACGCTTCTGCACTGCTGAAGCAGTTTTTGCAGGATACGAACTGGACTGGTTTTTATCTGTATGATGGCAAAGAACTGGTTCTTGGACCATTTCAAGGGCTGCCTGCCTGCATCCGTATTCCACTGGGCAAAGGCGTATGCGGGACATCTGCATCTGAGCGCCGTACCCTGCTAGTCGCAGATGTGCATGAATTTCCGGGTCATATCGCCTGCGATGCTGCTTCCAACAGCGAAATCGTCGTGCCATTGGTACGCGATGGCGAGTTGCTCGGCGTAATCGACATCGACAGCCCGCTCAAAAGTCGCTTTGATGAGCAGGATCAGCAATTTCTGGAACGCTTTGCCGAGATTCTCGTGCAAGCCATCTAATCATCGCACCACTCTATATGCAACTCTTTGTTAGCCGCTCCTATGAGCGGCTTTCTTTGATTTCAAGCACATCATCCTTATAATGGATAGAATGAACGTCTTTACTACATACCCATCGTCAAGGAGGAATACGATCATGTCCAAAACGCTTACCCGCTCCGAAGTCCCCATTCCAGCAACATGGAATGTGAATGATCTATACGCCAGCGAACAAGATTGGAACGCCGCCCTGACCGAGATTGAACAGCAAACAGAGCAAATCCAGCAATTCCGCGGTCGTCTCGGTGAGAGCGCAGAGGTGTTGCTGCAATGCCTAGAGCAACAAAACACGTTAGGGCTTGCCCTATCCAAAGCGTACAGCTACGCCAGTCTACAGCAATCCGCCGATGGCAGTGATCCTGCTAATATTGCGCGTTCCGCCAAAGCTGGCGACCTGTACTCCCGCGTGCAAGCAGCGATCACATGGATCGAATCCGAAATACTAGATTTACCACAAGAAGTTATTGCGAATTTTAGACAGCAAGAAGCCGGGCTACAGCCATACGAACGCACATTGAAGCAATTGGATGATACACGTCCGCATCGTCTTGCACCAGAAACAGAAAATGCACTCGCAGCACTGGGCGAAGTGATGGGCGCGCCGTATCGCATTTATGTGCGCAGCAAGCTGACCGATATGACATTTGACGATTGCACAGACGGCGAAGGCAATACGATCCCCGTTTCCTTCCGATTGTATGAAAATGCGTACGAAGTGTCCGCTGATACGACACTCCGCCGCAACGCCTTTGCTTCGTTTACCAAATCGCTCAAGCAATATCGAAATACCTTTGCCGAAACGTATGCAACCGAAGTGAAAAAGCAGCTTGTACTTGCCGATCTGCGTCATTACGATTCCACTACTGACATGCTGCTACAACCACAACAGGTGAATGTGGACATGTACCATAATATCCACAATGTACTACTGGAACAGCTCGCTCCGCATATGCAGCGCTATGCCGCTCTGAAAAAGCGCAAGCTTGGACTGGATAAGCTGTACTTCTGCGATCTAAAAGCACCGCTTGATCCATCGTACAATCCATCCGTATCGTATGAGGAAGCAAGCAACATCATCCAGCAGGCACTCGCGCCAATGGGTGAAACGTACAACAATATTATCCGCGATGCGTTTGCTGCACGCTGGATCGATTATGCGGACAATGATGGCAAATCGACAGGTGCCTTCTGCTCGCCGATCTACGGGGAACATCCTTATATCCTGATGGCATGGTCAGACAATATGCGCAATGTCTTTACATTGGCGCACGAGCTGGGACATGCGGCGCACTTTGCACTTGCTGCTGAGCATCAGCCGTTTAGCAATTACTGGTGCTCCACGTACTTCGTCGAAGCGCCATCCACGATGAATGAGCTGCTGCTGGCAGATCATTTGTTACAAGGCTCCGACGACAAGCGTCTGCGTAGTTGGGTCATTCAACAGCTCCTTAGTACGTATTACCATAACTTTGTTACGCATCTGCTGGAAGCGGAGCTGCAACGACAAGTATATGCTGCTGCCGAGCAAGGTCAGGCGCTGACTGCCGATTGGCTGTCGACCACAAAGGGCAATATTTTGCAGAACTTCTGGGGTGAGACGCTAGAGCTAGACGAGGGCGCCACACTGACTTGGATGCGCCAGCCGCACTATTATATGGGATTGTATCCATACACCTATGCTGCTGGATTGACCGCCTCCACCGCGGCTATGCAGCTTATTCGTCAGGAAGGGCAACCGGCAATCGACCGCTGGCTGCAAGCGTTACAGGCTGGCGGCTCGCAAGATCCGTTGGAGCTGATGAAGCTGGCTGGTGTGGATATGTCGGGACCAGCGCCCATCCAATCCGCCGCCGATTATGTCGGCTCATTGATCGCAGAGCTGGAATCGCTATACGAGTAATAAGAGTAATAGTAAGTAATATGGAACCGACCATATAGCAATATAAGGTCATAAAATAGAATACACTTCATGCACATCCAACCTGCTTCTCACAGACACCCTGTCTGTGGAAGCAGGTTTATTTTTATAGAAAAGGCTTGACTCACAACAATTATGTAGTATCATTAAAAAAGTAAGTAACAAACATTTACATATCAAAGAGGAGGATTTTTTCATGTCTGCTGAATTTTTCAAAGCTCTGGAAAACCGTCGTTCCGTTTATGTAATCAGTAAAGAATCGCCAATCGACGATACTAAGATCCAACATATCGTAGAGGAAGCGATCAAACATACACCGTCTTCGTTCAACTCTCAAAGCGCTCGCGCTGTTGTACTGCTCGGTGAGCAGCACGACAAGCTGTGGAACATCACCACAGAAACCCTGCGTGGTATCGTGAACAACGAAGAAGTCTTCAAAGCGACTGAAGAAAAAATGGGTCTGTTCAAAAACGGCTACGGTACTGTACTGTTCTTTGAAGATACCGATATCATCACCAACCTGCAAAATCAATTCGAGGCGTACAAAGACAACTTCCCACTGTGGGGACAACAAGCTAACGGTATGCTGCAACTGGTTGTATGGACTGCACTGGAAGCCGAAGGTCTGGGCGCTACACTGCAACACTACAATCCGGTTATCGACGAGGAAGTCAAATCCACGTGGAACATTCCGGCACAATGGCAACTGGTTGCTCAAATGCCTTTCGGTACACCAGCTGCTCCAGCTGGCGAGAAAACGTACCAACCAGTGGAAGAACGCGTAAAAGTGTACAAATAAGGCACGCGGCTTCATTGTTAAAAAAAAGCTCCCATCTGCAACGCTTAGGCTGCGGACGGGAGCTTTTTGATTACACTCATTTGGGATACACGAGGATTACTCGCTTAGTTGTTGACCGAACTTCCGTCGCCAACCGAGCTACCATCCTGATATTCGCCACGAACACGAACAACTTTACCATCTTTGTCCAGATCCAGACTTACCGTTGAACCAACAGTAATTTCATTGGACGGACCATCTGTACCTTCAAAGTCAGATGCTTTTTGGTAGGATTTCTCTTCATTACCTTGCTTGATCACCACATTGGTATCTGTCTCAGATACGAATTGACCAACCATATCAGGCTGTGAATTGTCCATGTCGTCTGCATCCTTGGCAAGCTGAGCCGTTGCAATCGTACTGTCTTGCGCGTTCAGCGTTACGCTGACCTCTTGACCGGGCAGATCTGTCGATTTGGGCAAATCGGCTGCGGCTTCATACGAATTACTCTTCGGAATAGTCAGCTGCTTGCCGTTAACATCCAGTGTCATCGTATCGCCATTTTCGGCTACATATTTGCCGACTACATTATAGTCAGAGCTAGCATCCGATTTGTTCGGATCGCTGGAATACTGGCGGAAATCGCCCTCCAATGTTTGGGCAGACGTATTCGCCTGACCTGCTTGATCTGGCTCTGCTTCACTTACGCTCTGAGCAGGCGCAGTGGGATCAGGCTGGCTTCCATTACTGCAACCTGCAATTACACCCGATAACAGCAGTGCCGCTGCGGCACTCATTTTAAATGGATTCATCATTCGGAAAAGCCCCTCTCGCTATAGTGTCCGTTGGTTGTTGGGATCATATCTGAACCTCTCACATCATCCTTTTACCCCAAACACGGTGCTCTCCAAACTGTAATCCTGCCAAATGCTGCAAATCCCGCATGCCGTCTATGCTTCACTTGATTCCGAATACCTCTGCCAGCTGCTCAATCATACGCATCCGGGTCGCAAATCCATGTACCAACGGCAGGATTAGCACCTCATCCGCTTCGTATCGGGCTGCCAATCGTTCGATCCTTGCACGTACAGCATGAGGCGTACCGATAATGATTCGCTCTCGCTTGGCAGTGATCTGTTCCTGCTCCTCTTGCGTATAAGGGAACGATGCTAACTGTTCCGGCGGCAACAGCCCGGGCTTGCGCAGCCCTTTATTTTCCGACATTAGCAGCCAATAGTCCCAACTCAGCGCCTGCCGATGGGCTTCCTCATCTGTATCTGCCACGCTGACGAAGATACCAACCATCGTATACGGTTGCTTGCGCGATAAGGAAGGCTGAAACTGCTGCCGATAGCGCTTAGCCGCTTGTGCGCCGATGGACGATGCGTTAATAAAATGAGCAAACGCAAGCGCTGCTCCATGCTGCGCGGCTAGATCGGCACTGCCATTGCCCGTTCCCAGTAGCCACAATGCAGGCTGGGTATCAATCTGCGGCGTCGCTATAAGACCGGGATAGCGCTCCGCGTCTTCTATATCGTCATGCAAATAGCGAATCAAATCGACAAGCTGCTGCTCATAGGATACCGTTTCGGTGCGTCCTTCGTTTAAAGCACTGCGTCCAATCCGCCCAGCTCCAGCAGCACGTCCAGCACCAAGATCAATACGACCCGGATGCAGCGCCTCTAGCATGCGGAAGTTTTCGGCGATTTTATACGTGCTATAGTTGGGCAGCATCACACCGCCAGAGCCGATGCGAATAGACTGCGTACGGTCGGCAAGGTGCATCATCAGCATTTCGGGATTGCTGCCCGCAAGTGGCGGCAAATAATGATGCTCTGACACCCAAAAGCGATGGTAGCCCAGCTGCTCAGCGGCAATTGCCATTTGTACAGTCTGACGTAGCGCTTCGCGGTCGCTACTGCCTTCATCCACTGGCGAGTAGTCCAGTATCGACAATCTGATCATGAATGCTTCCATCCTTTCCTTGGCTATATCTTTTCATTAAACAGCGTGGTGGGGAATATAAGCGAATACCTGCTTGCTTCCATCTTGCAATCCAGCAGTTTTTAAACAATTTTTACCATGTTTCACTTGCTAGGTTACCGTTTTATTAGTACATACGGCATACCTTATCGCCTTAGTTCTTTGGACTTATGCGAATGGAATGACTTTTTATAAAATTAATCATTAAATTCGTTAATAAGTTCGGTACTTTATGTTGTACAATCATGTATAATCAATACAGTCATTGTACATATAAATGTCGCTTCCCCCTGTATTATCCATTTCCAGCGGTTTATATGGAAATTCATTGTTGCTCGGTCACTAGGTACGAATAACTACATACGAAAAGAGGTCACGTATGAATGTATTTAAGAAAGTGAGTGTATTAGCAATCGCACTCATATTGATTTTGAACTGTCTGTTTATGCCGGGAATTACGCATGCTGCCGACGAAAGCAGCACATCCTCATCTACTAGCAGTACATCTACCACGACGGATAGTAGCACACCCGCTACGGTTCAATCCGACACGTACGGGGATAACGGCTCAACGGATGGTTCAACCGGAGGAACGCCCACCGATACAACAGGGACGGAACCTACTACCGAGCCAACCACACCCGCTGAAAAGCAAAACATTTTGACGAAAGCTTATTTGACGGATGCCGATGGCAATATCATCGACGGCGAAGCCAATCCGGGGGATGCGATTGATCCCGATGAAGCGATTAATCTGAATTATGATTGGGCATTACCGAATGACGGTTCCTACAAAAGCGGTTCGACCTTCGAGTTTGATCTGCCGTCCGCTTTTCAATTGTACAACGATATTAACAATGTTCCGCTGCAATTTGGCGATACTACAGTCGGCAGCTTCAATGCAACCAAGTCCGGCCATGTGACCGTTACCTTCAATTCAACGGTCGAACAGTATTCCAATATTCACGGTACAATGCAATTCCGCACTTCTCTTAGCAAAGAAACTGTAAGTGGCAGTACTGAAGTCAAGATTGCCATTCCACTGGGCGAAAGCTCGCAGTTCGTTGTTGTCTATTTGAAACCGGACAAGGGCAGCAATATCGCTAAGCGCGGGGAAGCCATCAACAGCTCGCAAATCCGCTGGACGATTGATCTGAATACAACCAAGGAAAAGCTAGAAAATGCCGTAGTGACCGATCCGACTGGCGATGGTATGAAGCTGGATACTGTATCGGTGCAAGTATACGGATTGAACGTGAATGTAGATGGAACGACGACGCTCGGTGATCCGGTGACTTCCGGCTATACGCTGAGTGCGGACGAATCCCAATTCAAGCTTTCTTTTGACCAAACGATCTATTCTGCGTACCGCATCGTGTACGTGACGAATATGACAGATAATGCACGTACTGTCTTCTCCAATACGGCAACACTGACCAGTAGCAAGGGCGATGCCCAAGCACAGGCGCAAGTAACAGTACAACAGCAATTTTTGAGTAAAAAGGTTGAGAATTACGATGAAGCAACAGGTACCATTGACTGGGCAATTGGCTACAACCTGAACAATCAGACGATCTCGCAAAGCAATGCGATTGTCAAAGACCGCTTCAACAGCAGTCAGCAGGTTGTCGATGGTTCGTTGAAAGTATACGACAGTCAAGGCAATGTGCTTACACTGAACCAAGATTACAGCGTCAAAACGATTACGCCAACCAATGGACGTACTGGCTTTGATCTGCAATTCCTAAGCGACATTCACTCATCGTACACCATTAAATATCAAACGCGTCCGGTCGATCAGGTCGTCCGTAACGAGAACATTAGCAATATTGTTACTGCAGGCGGCGTTAGCGTCGGTGTGAACCAGCGCGTACAGGGTGCGCTGTTCACTAAAGCATTGACCGATGCGAACTATATTCGCAAAGATGCTACATGGAAGCTGACGCTGAATACAAAGGATCAGCCACTGCAAGGCGCATTAATCGAGGATCAATTCCCGAACGGCGGTCTGGAATTCCTACCGAACACATTGAAGATCACTCGTGCAGACGGTAGCGACTATCCATCCAACTTGTACACGCTGACTGTGAATGATGCCCGTGCTGGATTCCGAATTGATTTTAAAGAATCCGTTAAAGAGCAGCTTATTATCGTCTACCGCACGACGTTTGATGCGGATTGGAAGAAAAACAAATCCGAAGTGTCTTACCAGAATATCGGTGCTCTATACTGGCTGGAAAACGGTAACTACCGTACTATCGCAGCCGAAGCTAGATTCTGGCCAGACAATCTGACTGTGAATAATGGTGCCAAAGAAGGCGTCTATAATCCGGTCACCAAAGAGATCACTTGGACCATCAAAGCCAATTACAACAACAAAACGTTAACCAATGCCATTCTGAACGATAACCTGCAAGCTGGTCAGACGTATGTCGAAGGCTCGTTAGGCGTCTACAATATGAATGTGTTGGGCTGGTGGAACGGAGTTAGCCGCGGCGTTGCCGTTGATCCATCCGCTTATACAGCGACCACACCAGCAGTCGGAACCGATGGCGGAGCATTGCAAGTCAAATTCAATAATCCGATCAATTCTGCATACTGGATTACCTTTAAAACGACACTCACTGGCAAAGTCATTCCGCCAACCGTACGCAATGATGCTGTACTGAAAGGCGATGAGAACAGCTATCCGTGGGCAGCAGTAGTCAGCATTCCAAATGGTGGCGAATATGTATACAAAACCGGTGTACAGGACAACGATAAAGTCAATTGGACGGTGCAGATCAACCGTGGACAATCCTATGTGGAAAATGCCAAAATCATTGATCAGCCAACCGCCAATCAGATTCTGATGACCGATTCGTTCCATCTGTTCAGCACTGTACCTGCTGAGGACGGAACGCTGACTAAGAGCACTGAAATGGTACAAGGTACCGATTATAAGCTGACTGTACTATCCGGTACGCCGGAGAAGTTCGAGCTGGCATTCCTGAAGCCGATCTCGTCCGCTTATATTTTGGAATATTCCACTCTCATCAATGCTAACGACCGTGAAAAGCTGAGCAATAATGTTCAATTCAGCGGGAATGGTATTACGACTGGAACCGTCGATACAACTAAGGAAATCGTCGTACGCACATCTAGCGCTTCCGGTACAGGTAGCGGTGTTGTCGGCAATCTGATCGTACACAAGGTCGATGCTTCCGATGATACCGTATCATTGGCAGGCGCTGTCTTCACCTTGCAAGATGCTGCGGGCAATCGTCCAGCGATCACCAAGACTACCGACTCACAAGGTCGTATTCTGTTTACTCGTTTGTTGTACGGTAAGTACAACTTGCAAGAAATTCAAGCACCAAACGGATACGTTGCAGATGCTACCATTTATCCGATCACGATCAGCTCCGCTAATCAGCAATCTGGCAATGTACCACTGGTAACGATCAAGAATACGAAGCAGCCAACACCAGAGACGCCGGGAACACCGACGACTCCTGAAACACCACCAACCCCGGAAAATCCGGGAACTCCACCGGAGAACCCAAGTAACCCAAGTAATCCGGGAACTCCATCGAACCCGTCCAATCCGGGTGACGATGACGACGATACGCCAAATACACCATCGAATCCAGAACCGACGCAACCGGGTGGTACGACAACACCACCTGCAACCGAGCAGCCAGTGCCAGTAGATGACGATCCAATTCCGCAAGGAACAACAACGCCATCTCAGCCAGAGCAGCCGACGGATACAGGCGGTACACCGGATGTATCGATCCCAGATGAGCCTGTACCGCAAGGTACAACGCCACCGGATCAAACACCGACTGACAAACCAAGTCAATCGCCGGATGTACCCGTACCGGATGAGCCGATTCCAACAGGAACGACGCAACCAAAACCGACACCACAGCAGCAGCCGATGCTGCCGCAAACGGGTGAGTCGAGCAGCATGCCATATTGGCTGAGTGGTGCGGCATTGATCGCACTGGGTATCTTCCTCAACCGTATGCACAACCGCAAAGTGAAAACGAGCGGGCGCTCTGATTAGAAATAACATCATCGTTTACGTAATCTGTGAATCGTAGAACGTTCATAAAAACCCCCAACCTATATAGGTTGGGGGTTTGTTTTGTTATAGGAAGAGATAGTGCAGAATGAGTATCCAATTTACGTTCTTCAACCTAGATGACCGTTACCCTTTATAGGTCTAGCATATATCCTAGATCCGAAGCTACCGTTGGATACGCAAAGGTGACTTTTTTCAGATCATCTACCGTCAGCTTGAGCCGAATGGCAACCGCAAAATGGTTAATTAGATCGTCCGCTTCCCCGCTCAGCA
This sequence comes from Paenibacillus sp. JQZ6Y-1, assembly GCF_040719145.1. Classification (NCBI taxonomy): domain Bacteria; kingdom Bacillati; phylum Bacillota; class Bacilli; order Caryophanales; family Paenibacillaceae; genus Paenibacillus; species Paenibacillus kandeliae. The sequence goes on along the minus strand of NZ_JBFDUZ010000002.1, from coordinate 444,148 downwards.
CATGAGCACCCAGAATGGTACGCTGTTCGGTATCTAGAATGATCTTTACACTAGCGACCTGCTCATTCGTACGCTTGTAAGTGTACCATGAGGACATGTCCATATGGTTGACCTTGATACTGCCGCCCCGCTTGCGTGCTTCTTCCTCCGACAGACCGACTGCGGCAACACGTGGAATGGTAAATGCTACGCTTGGCATTTCGGTATAGTCCGTCGTCTGGCTGTTTCCGTTCAGCAAGTTATGGGCGACCGTCTTCGCTTCTAGCCCAGCAAGCGGGGTCAATGGTAGCCCCGGCGAATCGGCGCAATCACCTGCTGCATAGACGCGTGGATTGCTGGTGCTCTGTAGATAGTCGTTGACGACAATGCCCTTTTTACTGTAATTCACGTTCCCCTGCTCTAGCTGTAGCTGCTGGATATTCGGCGCACGTCCCGCACCATGCACCACTAGACCACAGGTTAATTCCAGTGGATCACGCTTCTCGTCAATCTCGCCATCCTCCCTTTTGTAGGCGGCAGTAAGTCGATAGCGTGCACTTGTATTTCCATCGGTATCGTTGCCTAGCGACTGAATCTGTTGTAGCGATACATTCAGATGAATGTGAATACCCACTTCTCGTGAACGCTCTACTAGCTCGTCCACCAGATCGGGGTCAAATCCCTTGAGTGGACGGTTGCTAGTATGCAGAATATGCACCTCTGCCCCAGCACGAGCGGCAATATGGGCAAATTCAAACGAAATATAGCCGCCGCCAACAAAGACGATCCGCTCCGGCAATGTCTCCAAGCTCAGAAAGTCATCGCTATCCGCCAGATGCTCTTCGCCATCCACATCCAGCGGTGCAGGTGCCGCTCCGGTAGCGATAACAATATGCTTTGCCTGAAAGGTCTTGCCATCAATCTCAATTACATCGTCATCAGCAAAATGCGCCTGCCCATGCAACGTATGAATACCTGCGTCCTTGAGCTTTTGCTCATGAGCACCGGGGATGTAGTCGGTAAATGTATGCTTGAATGCCATAAGATCCTGCCAGTTTATGCGTGCTGTATCGACAATGCCCTTCCCTTTCAGTAGCGCCGTATGGTCAACCAGCTCTGCTGCACCGACCAGTACTTTTTTCGGATCACAGCCGCGCAGGGCGCACGTACCGCCATATTCACGTTCATCAACGATGGCTACGTTCCAGCCTTCTTTACGGCATGCTTGCGCGATGGATGCGCCTGCACTACCAGTTCCGATTACGATCAGATCGAAGCTTGATGTCATGGAGTATCGCCTCATTCTCTGTATAGTTTGGTAAAATGCTCTCTTTACCATTAACCGTGAATGATCCGGTGCAATCCTGCGGTAGCAGGTTACATCCATCATGTCCGATTGAACTTCTCCTGTCACTGCGCACTCGCCTTTTTCCTACTTTTCGCTTGATTATTCCACTTTATGGAATCTATCTTATTTTTATCCTTTCATTTAATGGCTTTCCGTGTTAAATTGTAAAAAAAATCTATTAAATACATAATAGAGGGGTTATGAACAATGAAACAAAAAACGTGGACAACCATGCTGCTGACTGCTGTTTTGCTGGGATTCGCTGCTTTGCCTGTCAGTACCGCTTCTGCTGCCTCCACTGACGCTTCACCCGATGGTTCGTATTCGATGGACCTGAACAGTGATGACAGCACATCTGGTGATGTGGAGGACGATACGTACAGCGATGATGGCAGTCTCGATGATGTCGATCCGGCATTGGCGCAGGAAGCAAGCGAATTCCTCGACTATGCCGATGCGATGGACCCGCTGCTCACTTATGAAGACAAGGCTTGGACGGCTTACAACAAAAATGAATACGTCAGCGCCTCCAACCGCAAGGAAGAGTATCGCCTGATGACGTATACCGTTGTGCCGAACTACACGAAGTTCGTTGCTGGTCTCAAGCAGATTCAGCCTGCGAATGCCGAGCTGGCTGCCCTTCATGCCAAATATCTCAAAGGTGCCTATGCAGAGCTGGAAGGCTTTAAGCTGTACAAAAAGTACGTATCTAGCACCACACTGAACAAGTCACTGCTCAAAAAAGCCGAAGCCAAGCTAGATGCTGGCGGCACACTGATCGCTAACTTCTATACCGAGCTGGACGACTATATTACACGCTTTGACGGATTAGACGACAGTAGTACGGATGCCGATTCCAGCGATGATGCCAGCACCCAATGGAGCGAGGATTTCACCTAATATCCACTTATCACTAGATATACTACGATCACCAGATATACCGCTATCTTCTTGTACAGGGATGCAGTCCTCTCGTCATCATGACTACATCTCTAACCTAATCGAACGTAAAAGGAGTTTAACTAGATGTTGAAAAACAAATTACTACTTGCCCTTGCTCTGACCTGTATCTTTGGTGCAGTATCTCCATTCCAAGCTTCATTCGCTTCTGCTGCTTCCACGCCTAGCGTAACTGCGCCAAGCACAGACGACACCAGCGAAGATGTTAGCGATGATGTGGAAGACGCACTTAGCGACGTTAGCCCAGAATTGCGTGCGGAAGCACAAGGACTGCTGGATTACGGCGATGCTTTGACCGCGATTGCTACTTATGAAGACAAAGCTGTAGATACATACAACGGCTACCGTTACATTACATCCACCAACCGCAAAAAAGCATACGCTGCCATGACGTATACAGTCATTCCAAGCTATACCAAATTCGTGGTTGGTCTGAAAAAGATCAAGCCTGCCAATGCTGAATTAGCAAAAATCCATACCAAGTACATCAAAGCTGCTTCCCTGCAATTGGAAGCCCTGAATCTGTTCAAAAAATACGTATCCAGCAGCAAGCTGAATGTATCCGTATTGAGCCAAGCGAATCAGAAAATTACAGCTGGTATGAACGAACTGAATGCCTACAAAGCAGCAGTTGAGAAATACTCTGCCAAATTTGAGCAGTAAGTACGATTGATCTGAACAACACAACAACCCCCTATTTGCGTATCTCTGCATGGCAGAAGCTACTGCGAATAGGGGGTTGTTTTTTACATATCAAAGCCTACCATTACATCTCCATCCGTTCCAGTACCATTACTGCTGCTCCCACAGACACTGCCTTGTCTTGCAAGTGTCCGCGTGAGAATTGCGGATGGGTAGTCGGTTCGCCATAGATTTGTTTTCTAGCCACAGCGATTGCGGTTTCGTAATAACCGGGGGCCTCATGAATCAGTGCGCCGCCAACAATGACTCGCTCCGGCTGCAACGTGTTGATCAGATTGCCTAGCCCAATGCCCATATATCCAGCAGACCGATGGAACAACTCCTGCAAAAAGGAATCCCCTTCCTGCAATTGACGAATCATCTGGTCAAATGACAGATCGTTCTTGTCACTGGCAGCTAGATCTGCATCCACATCGCCAAACGCCGTCCACTCCAGCCCCATCCGGGCGCGCTGTCGAGTCTGTTGTTCTAATGCCTGAATGGAAGCATAGGCTTCCAGCGCGCCATAGTTTCCCCGCTCATGCAGTCTTGCACCGCCTGCATGAACGACCATTTGCCCGATTGAGCCTTCCTGATCAGATGCTCCGCGCATAATACGTCCATCCGACAGATAGGCGGCGCGAATCCCAACACCCGCATTTACATACAACAGATGCTGCGGATGCTCCTCACGAGCAGCCCAGTATTCGCCCAATAATGCGGTATTGATGCCGTTGTCCAGTAGCGCGGGAATCTCTGTTTTGGCGGTAATCAGATCGCAGATGGAGACATGGTTCCAGCCCAGTGCAGTAAAATAGAGCGGATTGCGAATCAGCCCTTTTTCATAATCAAGCGGACCGACAGCTCCGATTCCAATACCCAAAATCCGTCGCTTGGACAAATGCCTCTCTGCTAGCACCTGCTGAATCTGCTGCGCCACTTCCTCCACCAGTCGCTCCGGCGTCATCTGCTCATCCATCAGCCAGCGGTGACTGTACAGCGAGTTCATCCGCAGATCATATAGCCCAAGCACCGAATATTTACGCGAAATGTCCAATCCGAACACATAGCGATTATGCGGCTGAATCCGGTACAGCACTGGCTTGCGTCCTCCGGTCGATTGCCCAAGCCCGGATTCCATAATCCAGCCTTCATGGAGCAATTCATCCAGTACACGGTTTAGGCTGCTGCTCGTAATATCAATATCTTTCATGAGTTCGATTTTGGAAACATCATCCTGCACGGCAATCCGGTCATACGTTTGCCGTTTCAGCGTTTTGGCGATTGTCCGATACACAATTATTCATTCTCCCTGTCCATAATAACATCCACTGTCCACTTCATTTTCATTGGTAAAATAGGCATGAACAGTCTCTTTCTCCATTGTATCCGCCTCCTAATAGAATGACCACCACAGAAAATATACCAGAAATATTCCAATTTTCGACCCAAATGCCGATAAAGATAAAGCACGTTATTTTACATACGATTCAAAGGAGCGAAAACCATGAACCAAAAATCTGTCCTGTCCCTGCTATGCAGTCTATTACTGCTAGCTGTCCTTCTGCCTGCCACACCGCCCAAAGCCCATGCAGACGCGTATTCCGCCTCTGAGGTGTTCGAATCCGAAGACGAGGCATATGACTACTTGGACGACTTCCGCACCATTGTTGATCCCAAATTGCTGGATGCTTACGATGATTATGTCGCTTATTTTAAAGTGACCAACAGCGCCAAACAGTACGGTGATCTTGGACTCTCAACTTACAACAAAAGCACCGCATTTACCAAAGCAACTCGTAAGCAAGCATATAATAACATCAAAAACATCGCTATTCCCAATTACACCAAGTTCATCAATATAGTCAAAAAAGCCAAGCCTCAGCAGCCCAAACTCATTGCTTTACATGAAAAGTTCATCAAAGGCGCTAACATCCAGCTAGAAGGCTTCAAGCTATTCGCCAACTATCTGAACACGCCTAACCCAACTGCCAAGCAAAGATATACGATTAACGCCAAAATCAATCTAGCAGGCAAAATCATTACCCAGTACAATCAAAGCATCTATGCCTACGTGAATCAATTTAGCCCAGAATAGCTTTTGCCGCCAAGGCTTCATTTCCTTATAGAATCAGGGGAATGGAGCCTTTTCCATGTTCAAATTTGCATAACTAAGCCTTTTAATGGTAAATTTAACATGACCACCCTGTACACACATCAAAGGAGGTTCAATACATATGAAGAAATATACTCTTCTATTACTAACACTGGTGATGAGCAGTTCACTGCTCGGATGCACACAGCAAAGTAATACAGCAAGTAACAACGCATCATCTAGTTCTACTACTGCGGAGAGCAGTACCCCAGCGACAACGACGACCGATGAAGCCGGACAGACCGAGACATCTACAACGACAACAGCTACCCTAGCCAAACAGGGTGAAACCGCTACGGATGAGCAGGTGCAAGCAGCCACTGACGTTGCCAAGCAGTACAAACAAGCCGAATATCAAGTCACTGACTATAGCAAACTGAATATGGATACTGACAACGAAGCCAGTACGGATACGCCCTCACTGCCAGCGGTGTATCAACAGCAGTATGATCAACTGAAGTCGTATGCTACGCCAGAATTCCTAAATAAACAAACAACAAGCCGAGTGCTTATTTTGCCACAACGACTCGCTGTACAATCCAAGTCCAATGTAACAACAACCGATCTGAAGCTGACTGCCGATCCGGTATTCAAGGTTAACGGTATTATGGAAATTGCTTATGAAATGAATATTGCTGTCGGTGACAAGGAAAAGATTCCGTTCCAAGGTACACTGCAATTGCAGCAGGTCAGCGGCGAATGGAAAGTCATTAATGACGCTTATGATCAAGCGCAATTGGCGAAGCTATTGGATCGTGTCAATGGCAACACAGCATCGTAATACAAGATTAGTCAGATCTGCACGTTAAGGTGTTACATCGTATACCAAAACAAAACCCGCCTATTCTCCCAAAGAGACAGGCGGGTTTTTGTGATCACGTTGGTGGCTTGCAGACAGCAGCATCGCAGTATGGTGGGTACGGACTCGTGTTGTTTTGGTTGAACATTGTTTTTTCTTTTTATTTGGTACGTGAACGTGGTATAGGGTTATCGTTCTGGGGGGAAAGCTGGTTCTACTTACGCACGACGGTGTAGCCTTTTTTCTCCAACAGGTGGAGGATACCGTCATCGCTCAGATAATGAGCGGCGCCGACAACGATAAAGTACTGTTTGTTGCCGCCGCTTTTCAGATAGCCGTCGATTTTGTTTGCCATGCCGATATTGCGGTCAACCAGCATCGCTTTGTGGTATTCAGGAATGTCGGCAGAGCTAGTCGTAAGTTTCAACAGCTCGGCTTCGTTGCCGGTTTTCCACGTTTCTGCCATCTCATCGATGCTATTGTCCTGCTTGCCATTATCGGTTTCCTCCAGATCGCGAAGGGCGAAGTACAGCAGAGCATCCTGCAATTCTGGGGAGAAGCTGTTCAGCATATTCAGCTGGGACTCGCCTGATTCCAGCTCGATCACTGGCACATTGCGTGTAGCCGCCTGCTTGAGGAAGTACCGATCAATGCCGCTTTCAGCTTCGTAACTAGAATTGGAAGCCGATGCAGAGTCCACGAACATTTCAACCACCCATGGTTTGAAGCGATCCATGTCACCGGACTTCATGCCGTTTGCCTGAAGGTATTTGCCGAGTTTGGCATATGTATCCGCAGCGATATGATTAGGGAGCGTGCTGCCATCCTGATACGTGCCCATCTGTCTAAGTTGCTGGAAAAATTGCTCGTCGGTCGTCTTCGTAATATCCACTTCAACACCGAGATAATCCGCCTGCGAGAACGCTTCTTCGTATTCCTTGCGCAGCGGGTAAAAGCTGTCATTGGCAATATGCATAGAGCCGACGAGGTACACGGTATTGCCGTTCGCCTGAACCTCCCACATAAAGCCGCGTCCGCCTGTATCCGCTGTTTCGGTCGTAGTTGCCGGAGCCGGATTGCTAACTGTCGGCGCTGTGGAAGCTGCCGGTGTGGTTGGCGTCGCTGTACTGTCAGTCGGTGCAGTTGTAGTGCTATCTACCGGCTGTGTAGTGACAGGTTCGGTTGTTACAGGCACGGCTGGAGCGGACGTTAGCTGAATTGTACGCGTTTTGGCATTCCAGCTGACCGTATAGCCTGTCAATTCGCCAAATGTACGAATCGGCACGTATACGACACCGTTGATCTTGGTCAGCTTGCTTTTGACCGTGACACTTTTACCGTTAACGATGGCAGTGATGCTGTTACCCGATGCGCTGGACAGGGTGATACCCATTGCTTTTAGCGTGGAGCGTAGCGGTACAAGGGTCGTCTTTTGCTGAACCGTTGGTGCGCCGCTCTTAACGTTATACTCCACTTTTTTGTCATTGACTTTGACAGTCAGCGGCTGGGCTGCGGACGCCAGCGCTGGAGCAGAGGTTGCAAGCAAACCTGCTGCGAGAACGAGGGACAGAATGTTGTGATGCCATTTTTTCATTGCATAACTCCCTTTGCATGTTTTGATATCCGGACTGTCCCGTTCCTTGATATGACAGGGATTGTGCAAGCCAAACGTGTCTCTCTAAATATTGCATATTCTCATTTCAAGTACAATACATTGTTGTTGTATATTTATATTTTCGTATAAATAAAGGAAAAGCAGTTTATCTTATGATTTGACTCCATTCAAAAAACTTCTCAAATCCTCCACAATCGCCTTCGACTGGGTATAATGCAGATAATGCGTGCCTTCTAAAGGAACCACTTCGCCGTGTACAGAGTTCTTGATCTGCTCCTCATGCGCTGGAATCCAATCCTTGATCTCTGCATCATTCTTCACAAGGAAGAAGATCACTGGCAAGTTTTTCGGGAATTGTAGACCTTGTACTGACTTGAAATTCTCCGGCAGCAGTTGGGCTTCATTTTGGATATCGGGATTCATCATATTCTTCAGAGTAATCATTTTGATCTGCTCTTTGGTCTGCTCATCTACATTCGGAGTCATGATCTGAGTTGGATTCAGCTTGGCGATGAAGCGATAAAAGCCGGACTTCTCTAACAAGCTGAGTGTTTGCGTATCCATGACATCGGTAGGTTGTGTCGGGAAGCTTGTATCAATACCGGCAAAGGCGGTCACTTCCTTCGGATATTTGTTCACATAGTCCAGCCCATAGATTCCCGCAATCGAATGACCCATCAGTACATAGTTGTTGATCTTCAACTGCTGTAATGCGGCATGAATCTCACTCGTGATATTGTCCACAGTACGCGGCTTGTCTGTCACATCGCTCAGTCCGTAGCCAAACGGCTCTACCACCACGACCCGATAATGCGGAGACAATTGTGCAAGTAACGGCTTAAAATCAAGCACAGGCGAAGCGGTACCAAAGCCCGGCAGCAGCACAATCGTCTGACTACCTGTACCTTCAATCAGTACATTCATCTTCTTCCCATCTACAGTCACTGCTTGACCGTAGGGCTGAATTTCCTTTTGCTCGGAGCGACTCGCTATAACGTTAACGGTATAGACCGTCGCTACGAACAAGACAATGAGCAGCACGATACTGACTACAGCTATGAGCATAATCTTTAATAATTTTTTCATTGTTTTATTCCTTCTCCCAATCTCACGGTAGGACGAGCAGGTATTGATATGAAATCTTTTATACGTTGTTAGCAGACTTATATTGAGAATTAGTGTATGGTTGCTTCTCTCTTATTTACTATGAATTATTGATTGCTATTCACGGTTTGACCTCTAGTAGGCTGAATATCGCCTTGCCAATGGATCGGAATCGATTTGCCCTTTGCCAAATCGGGGTGATCTGCCACCTGAACATGCAGATGTGCTTCGCTAGAATTACCGGAGTTACCGACCTTACCGATGATCTGTCCAGCTTGGACGGTATCGCCCTTCTTCACGGTCACTGAACCTTTCTGCAAATGCCCCAGCAGACTATATTCGCTGCCGCTACGAATCACAACATGATTGCCTGCGGGCTGTGCTGGATTCATTTTGCCGACTGGCTCGTTATCCACAATATCGTTCACGACTGCCACCACCGTACCATCCGCCGGTGATAGTGCGGGCTGCCCGAACGCGTAATAGCTGCGATTGATTGTGGCATCGCCGCTGTAGGACATACCATCCTTCACCTGAATAAAATCATATGCGTATCGTTGCGATTCTACCGCATAGTGATAATTTTGCAGCACATTACTGCCGCCCCAAAAGACGAACCAATCCCCTTGAAATGGTAAACGATACACAGTATCAGTCCGTTTGGCATCCGTTGTTGGAAAAGATTCTACTGGTTGCATCTGTAGACCAGCTATTCTATTTTGTTGATCCAATACGGCGATTAAGCCAAGCTTGCCGGTACTGTCTAGCCAACTATATTGCGTATGGTGATTGAGCTCTATCCCTTTGCCTAGCATATGAAAGGATTGTATATGCTGCAAAGATGCTTGCACGGTGTCCGCCAACTGCTGCTCTGTTAGCAGCTTTTGAAACTCCGGTGTCAGCTGGGCATACACCGTCTTGGTATCACCTTGCAATAAAGCGGTCGGTATGTGCTGCGGCTGCAACGTGGTTGGCTGTGCTTGTTCATTCTGATCTTGTGCGTTAGACGGTTGATTCTGCATCGCTGCTTCCTCCTGTCCAGATTGCTCAGTGGCTGTAGAACGGGTAGACGCCGATGTGTCGCTGCTAGGACTGCCATCGTTGGCATTGCTGCATGCAGTCATCGTCCATGTAGCGGCAAGGATACAAGCTGTAACAGCAATTCTTTTGCCCCTTCCATCTGCCCATTGCCATTTCTGTAAAATCGACCGATTGTTCATCTGTCATCCCTCCCAAAGTTGGATGATCGCTATGACATCCTATGCTGCTCGCCTCTAGCCTTGCGTAAAGGCGAGCAGTCATCAATCAGATTTTGTACGCCTTCATAGCTTTTCTTAATTCCTTCCACGTCGGACGCTTGCCATACATCAGTACCCCGGTACGATAAATCTTCGCAGAGATCCAGCCGCAGATCACGATGGATACTAGCAAAATCAATATAGAGATTGCGATTTCCCACCATGCCATGTTGCCCAATCCCAGTCGGATCAGGGACGTTGTTGGCGAGAAGAATGGGATATACGATGCAATGCGAATCAGCAGTGTATCCGGCTTGGAAATGCTGAAGATACCGATGTAAAATGCCGCCAGCGTCAGTACGGTCAATAGCGATACCGCTTGTCCCAAATCCTCAGTACGGCTCACAATCGAACCGACTGCCGCATACAGCGTAGAGTACAGGAAGTAGCCGAGAATATAGTAAAGGAAGCCGAATACTGCTACTTCCCACGACAGATTGGATACATGCAGATCGAATTGCGCCAGCACATGCTGGTAATACGGCAAGGTCAAATGAATACCCAACACCAGTGCATAGATACCCATCTGCGTCAGCCCGACAAGGAAGATGCCAATAATCTTACCGAACATCTGCGTCAGCGGCGAGACGCTGGTGATAAGAATCTCCATCACGCGCGAGCTTTTCTCGGCGGTAATTTCAGCCGCGACCATATTGCCAGTCATCGTAAGCGAGATAAAGAACAGCACCATTAGCATATAGACTAGAATAAAGTTCTCGGATGAAAACGTCTTAGGTGTCGCTGCTCCACCAGTTAAGGTATCCGGTGATATTGTGCCGACCGTGACAGGGCTGCCCAGCTCGGCAAGCTGCTCATCGCTAAGCTGACCAGCAGCAATCGTCCGCAGCTTAACCGCTTGTGTAGCTCCTTGCAAAATAGCCTGTACGTTGGCATTATTGTCATCGCTCACATAGGTGACGGTCGGAAAGGCATCCTTATCCGTGCCACTGCGCAGCAATAGATATCCGTCCAGCTCCTTTTGCTCTAGCTGTTGATTCAACTGAGCGGCGGATTGGGGTTCATTGTTCCACGTCAGTTTGGTAGACGAACCCTCATCTGTATTAGTGGACAATGCTGATGATCCTCCATTGCTCATGCTGTTATTAGCATTGTCGCTCGACGTTCCAGACGCGGAGGTAGTGGCTGTTTGCTGCGCTTCATCCGATGCTTGCCGGATATCGTCAGCAATATCATTGTAGGAACTAGAAGCAATGCCGATACGGATCGTGCCATCTGCGGAGCCACCGGAAAAGAGCTGGATCGCATATGGAATATTCAAGCCGATGATGAGCAATAATGCTAGCAAAAGGGTCGTCCAACGGAATGATTTTGTTTTGACCTTGTTCCGGTATGTGAAGGAGATTACTGCGCCCATTTTATTCATGAGATTGTCCCACCACCTTAATAAAGATTTCATTCAATGTTGGTTCCTGAATCTCGAAACGGTCTACATTGCCGACTGCCAGCGCCGTTTGCAATACCTGCCTTGCCGTCTGCTCGTCGCCCACCTTAAGCCGATAATCGCCCTCTGCGCGGCGCTCGACTTGCAGCACACCGGGCAGTTGTTCCAATCCGTCAATGTCCTGCGGCGTACGCAGCAGCACATGCTCCCTTGGATATGCCTTTTTGATCTCGCGAATATCGCCTTGCAGTACGGGCTTGGACCGCTTGAGCATTGTCAGGTGACGACACAATTCCTCCACATGCTCCATCCGATGGGTGGAGAAGAGAATCGCGGTTCCTTCATTACGCAGCTCTAGCACTACTTCCTTGAGCATCTCTACATTGACTGGGTCCAATCCGCTAAATGCCTCGTCGAGAATGAGAATACTCGGACGATGAATAACGGCAGCGATAAAGCCCATTTTCTGCTGATTGCCCTTGGACAGCTCCTCAATCCGTTTGTTCTCGTATTCCATCGCATCAAAGCGTTCCAGCCAGTACCGCAGACTTTGACGGGCATCCGCTGCCTTCATGCCGCGCAGATGCGCCAGATACAGCAGTTGATCGCTGACCTTTACCTTCGGATACAATCCGCGCTCCTCCGGCAGATACCCCATAAGCGGCTGTAATCCGTTATGATACGGCTTGCCATCGTATGAAATATGCCCTTCGTCTGGATGAATCAAGCCCAGCACCATGCGCATGGTTGTCGTTTTGCCTGCGCCGTTGCCTCCTAACAGCCCATAGATCTCGCCCTTTTCCACTTGAAACGATAACCCGTCTACTGCCGTGTGACCGGCATACTGCTTGACGATGTCGTGCAATTGTAACGGCTGATTCATGATTGGACCTCCCTGTTCACATTCATTTGATGATGGCGTACCCAGCATAACAGCAGTTCTTCCCATTCCAATCCACGTACTTGTAAAGTGATACCATTTTCGTTCGCAATCTGCACCAACGCGTCGGCATCGGCGGTCAGGATGCGTACCGAGCCATCGCTTCGCTGCTCCCATTCCAATATGCCATGCCAATCACGCAGCAACTCGGCATCGGCGGCACCAGACTGTGGATGCGGCTCAAGCCAGATTTCTTTCCATTGCTGATACAACTCGTCCTTTTCCCGCATACCAACGATCTGACCGTGGTGCATGAGCGCCACATAATCGGCAAGGCGCTTCACTTCCTCCATCCGGTGCGTAGTGATGATCATCGTAATCTCGCCGCTATCCATATACGTATGCAGCACATCCAGCATATCCTTCCAAGCAAACGGGTCCAGACCAGACGATGGCTCATCCAGCAGCAGTAAACGTGGCGAGGATGCCAGTGCTGCCGCCAATTCAAACTTTTGCCGCTGCCCTTTGGATACTTTGGACAGACGAGCATTGGATGGTACATTCAGCGTCTCCAATAGCTGTTCGAATCGCTCCGCATTCCAGCGTGGATACCACTGAGCGCGGAAGGCTGCTGCCTCATGGGCAGTCATGCGATTTTCCTCTGGCGAAGAACCATCGCCGATATACGCAATCTGCTGACGCAGCTCGATCGGCAGCTCGCTTGCATAGTGATGACCGAACCAGTGAATATCTCCACGATCTGGGTAAACTGTGCGCAGCAGCATATGTAGCAGTGTGCTTTTGCCGGTACCGTTCTCGCCGACGAGTGCAGTCACATACCCCTGTGGAACACTCCAATTCAGCGGACCGATCATATGATCACGTCTTGCTTTGCATACTTGCTCTAGCAGGATTGCCGGTTGCGGCTCCGTTGGATGCTGTATAGTATTGACGCTTTGCAAAGGATTGCGGTTCATGTTTACCATCTCCTTATGTCTGTTGGTCGTCATGCTTGTTGAGCATGTCTTCAATCAAACGACTCAATTGCTGCCGTGTCCAGCCCAGATTGTAGCTGCGTACGATCATATCGTCGATTAGCTGACGCACTTGTTCCTCTCCCATTCGGCTACGAAGCTCCTCCTCCACGCCAGTCACAAAGGTTCCCGTTCCTTGACGGGTACGCAGTAGCCCTTCATTTTCCAAGTCCTGATACACGCGCCGAATCGTGATCACGCTACACTTCAGATCAGCGGCAAACTCACGGATCGATGGAAGCAATATGCCTTCTTGCAGTTGTCCACTGATGATCAGCGCACGAAGCTGATTCTCCACCTGACGATACAGCGGCTCCGCACTATGTTCATTAATTTGCACAGGTATTCTCATTGTTCTGTCCTCCGTCCATTCCACCTGTTGCTTCCCTTCGGTAGGGTAGGATCACAATAGATCTCTTGTTTTGGCTTTGCGATTCACGATAATAAAGGATACTGTCAGCGCGCCCGCACCAACGATCAATCCGATCCACATCAGCGGTGAAGCCAGACCGTATTGAACCGACAGCGTCAGCACTCGATCGGCAATCCCCCAGCCCAGCGTCATGCTAATCACCGTTACAATCACGATCAGAATCGTCATAATGCTAGACCATAATACATATCGCTTGTAATTGACCATGTACTCCCAGTAAATATAAAATGCCGTTAGCAGCAGCCCGAATCCAATCGTCGTCACTACGAATACCAGATAACCAGTCCATGTTACATCAGGCATGTTGCGTATACCGATGACATACGTCAGTGTGAACACGAGTGTGCTGTTATACACGAGACTCATCAGCAAAATTTGTAACCGACTGCCCAGTACAGCAGCAAACGGAATCGGCAAGGAGCGATAATACTGCATCTGTTTGCGATACGAATCCTCTTGCCACAACCGGAAAGCACGACGTGAATAGTCGATACCAAGCAGCGGCGCAATGAGCAGCAGAATAAAATCAAGCAATGCATGAGTCATCCGCGATTCATCCTGCGTAAAGTACAGAAATCCGATCACTCCGCCCATATATAGCATGAAAATGGTCGACCAAATAAACATAGTCCAGTTCAGCGACATTTCCCGTTTCGTCAATATCCAGCCTTTTTTAAAATCCAGCATATGTACACCCTCTCTGTTAACGGTCATCCTTGGTGTGGCATATCTTGATCGAAGGATAGGCTACGGTGTAGATGACCTGTGCTTAGTGTGTATATCTATATGCACAGTATATACACAGCATACACACTGATGCAACATCAAATTTCCTTTTTTCGGAATTTTTTCGAGTTTGTCTTTTCATTTATACGATTGCATGAAATGAATTCTGTCGCTCCTAACCCGCGTCCCTATGCTATAAAATAGTAAAAACGCCTGCTTTTCCACCGCCAAAAGCAGTCACTGTGCAGACGTAAAAAAAGTCCTCTGGCGCAACCGCCAAAGGACCATTCATTGCCGTTATTCATATTGTCAATGTTAACAATGTTCAATCATGATTTGATTCTACCGTATGCACCAGCCAGCATTGCAAGTGCATGTGCTATCGTTCATTCCATCAGGAAACGGATGAGTTTAACTTGTGCAGTTCATCCTCTACAAGAAGCGTGAGTTCTTCTTCGTAGCCGCCGGTAATGTGATATTTGCGCACATATTCTTTGACGAATTTTTTTGGATCCTTAGGCCGGAAGATTCTTGTCATCTCCCGTAGACTTTCCTTGACTTCATTGTGACCTTTAGTTGCCATGGAATTCCCTCCCCAAAACGTGCCTTGTTTGTGAGAACGCCGAAAAGATCCGTAGCTGTGTCGTAGTAGTATGAAGTTATATCTCGTCTGTGATCTTCTGGCACCTGTATCGGTAGGCATTTATCTAAAAAATTACCCGTGGATACGATACCTGAATCAATCCGGCTGAATGCTCCTATCGCTTGTACAAGGCCGATATTGCCCTTCGTAATGCTGCAATTTCTTGCTTGAGAGCGCGTCTCTGGCGTGCTGACCGGTCGTCAATCATGTTACATTATCAGCACTTATCTAAGCACCATCTTTCCCTATTGTACCATAATCGACGCTTGAAAAGCACACTTCATTTGCAAATAAAGCAATTTGCCAATCATTCGCGAAGGCAGATTTTATGCTAAGAAAAAGCGGCAGGGCGTCTGCCATTTCTCGATTCACCGTGTCAGCCGCACATCCTAAAACAACGATGCAGCATAAAAACCTGTAATTTTATATCGGAATATGTCGACATGCTTCTGAGGGAAAATGCGAAATTTGTATAAATATTCTTATCCCTCTCTTGAACCGGGTAATGAATGATACACATTTCTTCTTGCAGGAGGTAGCGGAACGGTATCCGGGTGTGAATAGCTTCCTGATCGCCCGAGGTGGACAACTGGTACAGGAAAGCTATTATAATGGATATACACCAAGTCGTTTGGCAGATTTGCGCTCGGCTACCAAAAGCTTCACATCCATACTAACAGGCATGGCAATGCAGGAATACGGCATACCGAGCGTAGAGGAACGGATTGAGCAATGGCTGGGTGATCTATTTCCTCCACATCCTTCGTCTCTTTTACAGGAAACGACGATTCGGCATCTGCTGACGATGACAACCGGATTCGCTTGGAAGACTGGCAAGAAGCTCGGGGAGCCGGATATTCATTCCTTTCATCGTAGTCGCGGCTGGAGCCGTTCAGCACTACGGCGTCAGATTGTACCGGATATGCGCGATGTGTTCCAATATCGGAGTATTGACACACATCTATTATCCGTACTGATCAGTCGCTGGAGCGGACAGGATGCGTTTACGTATGCAAATGACCGCTTATTCGCTCCACTCGGCATTGAGCAGGTCGCTTGGTCGCCATCGCCGGAAGGTCATTCGATTGGTCATGTCGGGTTATGTATGACGCCGCGCGATATGCTGAAATTCGGCATTTGCTGTATGCAGCAGGGACGCTGGCAGGATCAGCAGGTGATTCCGGCGCACTGGCTGGAGCAATCATTTCAGCCCCATACAGAAGGCTACGCTGGCTTTGGTCACTATGGATATGGCTGGTGGAACGGCGTACAGGATGGCGAAGATTATGTCTGCGCCCACGGACATGGCGGTCAGGAGATCATTCTGCTGCCCAAATGGGATACTGTCGTTGTATTCACGTCCGAGAGCAAAGTACGTAAATACAAAAATCCGCGGCATTTGCTGCCGGAGTTATTATTTCCATTGCTTCATGCGAGCAGTAATCCAACAACCAGCAATCCAACCAATTAATCAGGAGAGGACATCCCTATGCAGCACAATTCCTGTGTTCTGATTGTATATGCAAGTTATGGCGACGGTCATCTACAGGCAGCGCGTTCCCTGTACGATAGCCTGCTGGCGCAGGGCGTGCAGCGGGTGATCCTACTTGATCTGATGGCGGAGGCACATCCGTTGATCAATGAAGTCACCCGATTCATCTATATGCAGAGCTTCAAGACGATTCCGCATCTGTATGGCTGGGTATACCATTCGACCCGTGAGATGAAAGCCAATTCGCCCTTTTCCCATTGGCTACATTCGTTTGGCATTCGGCGGTTGCGTCAAGTGCTGGATACCGAGCAGCCACAGCTGATCGTGCATACCTTTCCCCAGCTGACGCTACCGCATCTGAAAACGCGCTGGGGCTTGAATATTCCGTTGATCAATATTTTGACCGATTACGATCTTCATGGACGCTGGCTGCATCCGCATATTGACCATTATTATGTGCCGTCTGCCCATATGCGCAATGAAGCGATCCAGCGCGGCGTTCCCGCATCCAGCATCAGCGTAGCAGGCATTCCGCTGCATCACAGCTTTGAGCAGTATCCGTCGGAACGCCATGAACGACAAGCATTGAAGCAGCGTCTGCGAGAACAAGCAGGGCTGCATCCACATAAAAAGACAGTACTGCTACTGGCAGGTGCTTATGGCGTGCTGAAAAATGTACATGAAGTGTGCGACGAGATCGTCCAGCGTCAAGATACTCAGTTAGTCGTCATTTGCGGTAAAAATCAGTCGCTCTGTCGCGATCTGAGCAAAAGCTACGGTCATTACGAACATATCCATATCGAAGGCTTCACCCGCCGTATGAGCGACTGGATGATGCTCAGCGATTGCGCCGTCACCAAGCCCGGTGGGATTACGATGTCCGAATGTATCCGCTGTGAGCTGCCCGTTTTCCTGCTCAAGCCGGTACCGGGGCAGGAGCTTGCCAATGCGCTCTATTTACAGCAGGAAGGCATCGCTGAGGTGTGCCATTCCGCCGCAGAGTTATCGCAGGCACTGGGCGCAGCGCTGGATCAACCAGAGCGGCTAGAACAGATGCGCAGCAAGATGGACGCTTTGCATATGCCGGATGCAGCAGGTTATATCACCAATGATCTGATCACACGCTATTTGGACGCACCAGCTACCGATACGGCAACTGTACCGCTGCGAATATTGAATAAGCTAAGTAAGGGCGTATATCGTTAACGTCATGTGCATAGGTATTGCGACAGGTAGAAATGGGATAGGTAGGAATAAAATCGCATACCTTATATGTAATAGGAATGAAAACCAAACAAGGCGCGTGCATCAGAGACAGCACACACCTTGTTTGGCGTATAAACAATCGAAACAGAAGCTTAGGTGTATCTATTGAATCAGTCAGCAAACTGCACGCCGCCATCTTCCAGCCCTGCAATGCGTACTAGTGATTCCAGTCGATAGCCTTCGCCTGTTAGCAGATCGGCACCCGGCTGGAAAGACTTTTCGATCACGATACCGATTCCCGCCACTTCTGCTCCTGCCTGCTTCACGATCCGTGCCAACGCAAATGCTGCTTCCCCGTTGGCGAGAAAGTCGTCGATAACCAGTACCTTGTCGCCGGGCTGAATGAACTTTTTGGAGACGGTAATATCATTGCTCTGCTGCTTCGTATACGAATACGCCGTTTCCACGAAAATATCCTCAGTCAGCGTGAGCGACTTTTGTTTACGAGCAAAAATCAGCGGTACCTGCATTTCTAGCGCCGTCATAATCCCCGGCGCAATACCTGACGATTCAATCGTGAGAATACGGTTGACACCCGCCTCGGCGAACCGGCGCTTAAATTCGCGACCAATCTCCTGCATCAATACGGGGTCCATCTGGTGATTCAGAAACGAGTCGACTTTCAGGACGTTACCGGGCAGGACAATTCCTTCGTCTATTACCTTATTGCGCAGTAGTTCCATATTATCGTAGCTCCTTTGGCATATATTCGGTCTATAGGATGATGACCTAACTGGGTTGGATTATATTCACTATAACCGAAGTGCTAGACTGCCAACCACCCTGTAATAGTATGCTGATGTTAAAACTTTTTTAAAAACTTTACAGTTTTTTACCAAATTCGTTCAGGATTACGTTAAAATAACCGATATATACTTTGAATATTTTAAAATTATATGTATACTACGCAGCCGTTAAGCAGGATCATACTATATTGACGTGTTGCGATGAGCCTGTATTCTTCTTCAAACATGCTTTACATAAAATAGCAAATGTTGATTTCCCTAAACACGATGTATACTAAACACTCTATGTTTTCACTTTTTTTGTAAAAATTGTTTATATGGAAGAATTTAGGCTTATCTATTTGAAAATGAAATAGCAGTATAGTGGCCCGTTTTTCGAATTTCAGGTCAAGTAGGCAATGGTGCATCAGCATGCTATAATTTAATTGTTGTCTGCGGCTTTTTTCCTATTTCCGCCTGCTCGGGCCGCATACATTATTGCTTCATTAGGAGGTCTTTGTATTGTTCGCCCAACGCCTCAAACAACTTCGCAAACGGCGAAATATGTCGATGAAGGAAGTCGCAGATTATGTTGGAGTAGCCAAAAGTACGTATGCAGGCTATGAATCTGGGTATCGTCAACCAACCCTGGAAACCATCCAGGCTATTGCGCGCAAGCTGAGTACAACGTCCGATTATCTGCTTGGCTTAACTGAGCAGTTTGATCCTGTTTTGCAAAATACGAATGCCCGTGAATTTCTCAATTATGCCCATTTGCATTGGGACGGCGTTCCGCTTGAGGCCGATGATCTGCAATTGATTCGTCAGCTACTGGAGCGTGTTGTGCGGGATCGTGCCCAATCTGAGGAAGAACATCATTAATCATATCCGTATTTTACCTCTATTGCTTCTACTGCCATGATTTCGTTTCTTTCCCATTCCACAGGTACCCTTCCGTATCGTTGCATAGTGTCAGTCATACACAGCCGGCTTTAACGATGAATATCGGAAGCCGGTTTTTGTCGTGTTGATATAACAGAATATGGACAACAGCATGTTCTTTGCGCAAATGCACATGATGGTACTTCTGTTCAGGCATATAGTCCTGTATCTCTGTCATATGCTCCCCATCGCTTCAACGGTCTGCATAACAATATGGAACAAAATATAGCCAAAACAAGCCACCGAGTACGCAAAACGTACCCGATGGCTTGTTCATTTTTAACAAAATTTGGTTCAAATTTGGATTATTTGGCTACTATAGAATTATCACGCAGCAGTGCCGGACGACCCATAGAATGGTAGTCGAAGCCAGTCGTTTTGATTCGATCCGCGCTGTATACGTTGCGACCGTCGATCAGAACGGATTGGCCCATAATGGCTTCCACTTCTGCCAAATCGATATTCACGAACTCGCCCCATTCGGTGAGCAGGCAGATCGCATCAGCGCCGCGCGCAGCTTCCAGTGCATTTGCTGCATACGTGATGGATGGGTGATCATACTCGCGACGGAAGTTGTCGGCTGCTACCGGATCAAACACCTGTGGCAATGCTCCGAATTCAACCAGTTTCGGTACGATCTCCAGGGATGGTGCTTCACGCACATCGTCCGTATCTGGTTTGAACGCCAGACCCCAGACCGCAACTTTTTTACCTTTCAGTGTACCCAGTGCATCCAGCAGCTTGTCAATCACTGCCCAACGCTGCGACTGGTTCACCTCAACGACCGATTTCAGCAGTTTGAAGTCATACTCGACGTTACCTGCGATTTGAATCAGTGCATGCGTATCTTTCGGGAAGCAAGAACCACCATAGCCGATACCCGCATTTAGGAAGGAAGCGCCGATACGACGGTCCATACCCATACCACGTGCGACTTGATCCACATCCGCACCGACTTTATCGCAAATGTTGGCAATTTCGTTGATGAAAGAAATTTTGGTAGCTAGGAACGCATTGGATGCGTATTTGATCATTTCCGCACTGCGAATGTCTGTAACGACCAGATTCTCAGTCAGCGGCTTGTGCAGGGCAACCAGCACGTCAGCTGCGGCTTGTGTTTCCACACCGATTACGAGACGATCTGGGTTAAAGGCATCCTTCACAGCAGAGCCTTCGCGCAGGAATTCAGGCATCGACGCTGTATCGTACGGTTGGTCGGTCAAGCTGCCAATGATGCTGTTGACGCGTTCGTTGGTGCCGACAGGAACGGTACTTTTAACCGCAACTACTGTGTACCCTTGAATTGAAAGCGCAATCTCGCGCGCTGCTGCCTCGATATATTCCAGATTGGCTTCACCGGACGGAAGCGGCGGTGTACCTACGGCGATAATGATCAGATCCGAATCTGGTACCGAAGCGCTCAGATCAGTTGTAAAGGACAGACGACCTGCTTCGACGTTACGCAGCATGATCTCCTTCAAGCCCGGCTCATAGATCGGTACCTCACCGTTGTTGAGCGTTTCGATTTTCGCTGGAATTTTGTCAACGCAAGTAACTGTATTACCGACTTCTGCAAAGCATACGCCAGATACCAGACCCACATAACCTGTACCAATAACCGTAATTTTCATAATCCACACTCCCATTTCCGTTTTTTTTGTTGGTGTTGCCGATATTGTCTGTTGATTAAAAAACCTCTATTCATGGTTGAGTTGAAGCAACCGATATAAAGTGTAAGATGATTGCTGCTGCAAAAATCTCATTCCATTCACTATCGTGTTTGACCCTCATCAAACGCTGGTTGTTGAAGCATTTTATATACTTTTGGAGGCTGATCAAGATGAAAAATCAGGGAAACCCGACATTTGCCAGAGGCTGTCTGTGGGGCACTGCATTGTCCCTGCTGCTGTGGGCAGCAATCTTCACCGTTGCCATCGCTCTGCGTTAAGTCCGTTGGATGCAAGCTTGCCTAGATACGACTGGTAGTAGCCCATTGTTTGTATGAACACACGATGTATCATCGGCAGCAACTTATACCTTGACCTGCTGTAGCAAATTGCGGATATATCCTGCAATCTCGCTCAGTGCATCTTCCGATACGGCCTGCACGCCGCTTCGCTGGATGCTTCGATGCGGATACGGTTGCTCCACTGCTGGCAGATCATTCAGATCCAAGCGGCTAATCTCCTCCCAGCTCATCAGCATATAGGGATGATGATCAGGAATCGCCGCCACGGTATGGCGATCTTCATAAAACTGACTGCGGTTGAGCAGCAGCATTGGTTTACCTAACGTGACCGCTTCGCCAATCGTGCCCCAGCCGGGCTTCGTAATGACGAGATCGGCAGCTGCCAGATAGTTTTGCGACTCACTGTAATGAAACGGAATTCGGGCGATATGCTCTCGCTCCAACTGCACATTGGAGGAAACGATAAAGCTATACCCTTCGCTGTTCCATAGCGGCAGCCGTTCCAGCTCGCCCACTTCGATGCTCATGCCAAGTGCGAAGAATACAATCTTGCGTGTACCATCCGGGTTTAGCTTGCGGCGGATACGTGCTACCTCGCGTGCTTCCGGCTGTCGGCAAAAGAATCCGGTATGAATTCGATCCTTACAGCCCCATGCAGGCTCTGCACAGCCTGCCAATCCGATAAAGTGATCCATACGCGCATACGCTGTACGTAGCGCATTCAGCTCCGCTGGCTCCAGCATATCGCGATACGCGGTATACCAAGTGAAATTGGAGATACCGAGCGATTCGATGCCCGCTCTTGCCGCCGCCACGATTGGCACTGGTGAAATATCGCTGATCACCAGCTGCACCTCATGTTGCAGCAAAAACTCCTTTTCCTGCTCCACTCGTTCGTGAAACAACGACATATCCTGCCGGTACTTGATTCGCAATCCCTCCGTATCGGCAGCGATGGAATCCTGCTTCAGCACGTAGCCTGTATCAGAGCTAACCGTTCTGAACTCCAGCTGATGTCTGCTGTCCTCTTGCAGTGATTCGTACATAAACCCCAGTGCTTTGCCGCAATGAATAATCAGACGCAGCGGTTCGGGACTGTCCGCCAGTAGCCGCCGGATTACTGCAATGCTGCGCGCCGCATGCCCGTACCCGTAATCAGATACGTAGTACGCAATCGACGTCAGATTTTCATGCAGTTCTGAGCGATTTCTTCCCATGAATGGAACAGCTCCACCAGTTGATTTTCGCGTTCAAACACTCCCGTTTGTACAGCGATAAATTCCATGTCGCTTGTAGCTCTCATACTGTGCATCGCTTTGAGCGGAATATGAAGTACATTCCCTGCGCTCACACGCATCATATTGCCGTTGAGTACGAATTCGCCTTCGCCTTTCACAATCGTCCATACTTCCTCACGTTCGGTATGGGTGCGATAGCTCAGGTTATGATCCTGCTTCAAGCCGATTCGCTTGGTTGATACGCAGCGTCCGTCTTCGTAGGTTTGGTCGTCCAGTACATGCACCCAGCCCCATTGACGCTCCTCAAACATCGGTCCCTGATCAAAGTTCACCAGTTCCTTCAGTTTCGGGCTGCTTGCTTTGTCAGAGACGAGAATGCCATCCGGGCTAACTGCCACGACAACGTCCTGCATACCAAGTACTGTAACCGGAATATTCGTTTCGTTGACCAGATGAGTATTGGTTGAATCTTCGCTAATAATGCCGCGTCCGATCTGCACATTGCTCATTTCCTCGGTCAATGTATTCCATGTACCTAAGTCTTTCCAGTAGCCAGTGTATGGCACTGCCACGATGTTTTGTGCTTTTTCCACAACTTCGTAGTCAAAGCTGATCTTCGGCAGGCTCGCATAGGCTTTGAGGAATTGTTCATAGTGGATTGGCAGCCCTTTTTGCTCCAGCAGGTTAATAATATAGCCCAGCTTGAACCCGAACACGCCGCAGTTCCACAATGCTTTCTCCTCGATGAGTTGCTCCGCATATTCCTCAGTCGGCTTCTCTTGGAAGCGGCTGACGTAACGCAGTCCCGTTTCGCTTGTTTCACCAGAAGGAATGATATAACCGTATTTGGAAGACGGATAGGTCGGCTCTACACCGATCAGCGCTAAGTCGGCTTGCGATTCGTTGATCGCATCTTCCAGACTGCGCACCGTCTCGAAAAAGTGATTGTCTACATAAGGATCAACCGGCAAAATCGTAACGACTTCGTCCAAGCTAACGCCTTTGATGGAGTAAAGGTAGGTCGCCGCCAATGCGATGGCAGGAAACGTATCTCTTCTTTCCGGTTCCACGATCAGAGGCACATCGGCGCCCACCTGACTGCGCATAATCTCCACCTGAGATTTGCCTGTCGCGATATAACTGGATTCGCTCAAGCCGCTAATGTCCAGCTGGTTCCACACCCGCTGTACCATCGATACCAGTTCGCCGCGTTCATTTTCCAGCACTCTCAAAAACTGTTTGGATCTCGCATCATTGGATAGAGGCCACAGACGCTTGCCTGAACCTCCGGATAAAAGGATAAGTTTCACTCCGATCCCTCCTGTGTTTTCTGTAATGGGTCGTTCGGTTGTGTATATCGTTGACGTCCTGTTTCACCATGCGATGATGCCGAATGTTATTGCGATTCAGGCAGCATGCTTGGCGACGAGGACGGTGTAGCCATGGACAACAGCAGCTGGCGGTATTTTTCCAGCGATACATCGCGGCGTAAATACTTTTCCAGATAGTGACGGCCGTTGTGACCGACCTGCTGCAATTCGACGCGATCCATCTCATACATCGTACGCAGATGAGTAGCAACATCGTCGTATTGCTGTGGCTCTGCTACTAGACCGCAATAGCTGTCCACGATCAGGCGATGCGCCTCACTACCTTCTTCCAGTACACCTAGTACTGGTTTACCAGCAGCCATCACGCCGTAGATTTTACTTGGTACAGATACGCCTTTGATGCCCTTCTGGTTAACGACCAGATGCACATCGGCAGCGTTGAGGGAATATTTCAAATCCTCTTTCGGTTGGAACGGCAAGAAGCATACTTGACCGGAAGCAATCAATCCATGCTGCTCGGCGTACTCCTGCATTTTCTTCTTCATGGCGCCTTCACCGATAAAGGCGAAGACCATGTCTTTGCAATCTTTGAGCTTCGGTACGACACTAATCAGGTTTTCGAGGTCATAGTACAATCCGAGGTTACCGGAGTACATCACAACGAATTTGTCCTGCCATCCATTATCGGCGATAAATTTCGCGACGCGTGGGTGATCCTTACTCACTGGCACGATCTCCTGCTCGTTCGTCCAGTTGTTGATCACCGTGTTGGCAATCTTCTTCCGTCCGCCAAAGCGCTTGTCCAGCGTCTCCTGCATATCCTTACCGACGGTGATGACATGGTCGGACATGGAGCAGTTGATATTGTCGATAGCACGAGCGATATTGAAAATCCATTTGCGATCTGTGTAGCCGACCGCTTCCGCCTGTTCAGGGTTGAAATCCTGAATGTTGTAAATGTGCTTGGCACGCTTGAACAGCTTGCCGATCGTTCCGATCAGGCCGCCCAGCACTGGCGGGGTGGAGATGGTATAGATAAAGTCTGTATTCTTTTCCTTGAGCAGCTGGTAGGTCGCGAACCAGAAGTAGGTAGAGATGTACTTGATCCGACTCAGTTTGTTTTGCTTGTCGACCTCCGGCAAACGGATGCGCACGACTTCGATATTTTCCAGACGGTCGCGGATGACGCGTCCTTTGCCTGCGTTGTCGCCACCGTAGCCCGGTGGGCATTCGGCGATGACGGTAATGTCAAAGTCGTTTTGCAGATACAGGCACAGTTCGGTCAGCAGTTGTCCGGTCGAAGCGTAGTCGGGATAGAAATAGTTGATGACAAAGACGATTTTCGGCTTACCATTCATGGGTGGGTATCCCTCCTTTTCTTTGACAGGGTTTTGCGTTGTGCATGGCTGGGATTGCAAGTACCGCTCCGGCAAGGGGATCGGTCACGTCCTCCGGTGGATCGCGGGAATCTACGGATTAGGAATGAATTGTAGATTCCCCCGATCCAAAGTCGTCCTTTGACCGATTCCCCTTGCCTCCGCTCTGTGCAATCAAGCGCATGACGCGCTCAACTGTTCAAAGCAGGAGAGATGTGGGAGCAGCAGTTTGGAAAAGATTTTAGTTTGTTTTAAAACCATTAGCATTTTACTTTTACGTTAAGCCGGGGTGTCCCGGAAATGTTGGTTTGGTTCGGTGCTGTCCTTGTGTGTGTTGTTATTACTTCACGATGTGGACGGCGGGTTTGGCTTGAGTTTCGGCTTCTGGGAAGCGGTGTTTATGGAATGCTGCTGGGAAGCCGATGTGAACTTCGTTGCGCGGGATGTCTTTGGTGATCGTGCTTCTTGCGCCGGCAACGGCGAGTTCGTGTATTGTGATACCTGGATAGACGAATACGTCGCTGGCGATCCATGCGCCGTCTTTGATCACGATCGGTTTGGTGATCAAGCCGAAGGTTGGATCGCTCAGTTTGTGGCTACCAGTGCAGAGGTACGTATTTTGTGAAACGACGCACTGGCTGCCGACGATGATTTCGTCAAGGCTGTAAAATTCTACGTCGTCACCGATCCATGAATGTTCGCCAATGGTGACTTTCCATGGATAGGTGAATTTGGCGGATGCTCGTACTCTGGCGCCGGGGGCGATTTTCGCTCCGAACAGCTTGAGTAGGAAGCGTCGCCAGCCATACATATTATGCAGTGAGAAACGGAACACCGTTCCCTGGACGAACCACCAGATCAGGCAGTACCAGCCCGGCTTGCCGCGATCGTATTCTGCCTGCGAGTATTGATCCAGTCGGATTTGTGTCATGTCCGTTCTCCTCTCTTGATTGAAATTATTCCGCTTGCGGTGATTCTGACGAGTAGACCGGCTGTCCCGGTTTGCCGTGAATCGCCTGACTCAGTACGCGGTCCAGCTTGCCTGCCACGACTTCATGTGCGCAATCGCTCACGAGCCATTCCATCGCACGTACCGGATACAGACTGTACTGCTGCGGATGATCCAGAATCTCGTTCAGCCCTGCGGCGAGCGATTGTGGATCGTCATTGTCGTAGGTCACAAACATTTGCTGATTGATCACGTTGATGTCGGACACGCCAGATGTGAGTACCAGCTTGCCATATTTGATATATTCGACCACCTTAGACGGGAAGGAGCATTCGCTGAATGCAATCTTCTCACGCTGGGTGTTAATGAACAGGTCTGCCGTTTCCATCAATTCGCCGTATTCCTGATCATCTAGGAAGCCGTGGAATTGGATCTTAATGTGCGTATGATGGAAATCGCGGATAAATTGCTTGAGCTTGTCCTCGACCGGACCATAGCCAGTAATATGCAGCTCCAGTGGACGATCGGTGTGTACATGCGGCAGTGCATCCAGTAGAATCTCGATGCCTCGGTCATAATCCAAGCGACCGGAGTAGACCATACGAAATGGACGCTCAGTACCAAAATCGACCTCCTGCACCGGCTTGAGCCGAGCGGGATGAACCGTACCACCGCGCACAACGGTGTAGTTGTCTGTGCTCACCCGTTTTTTCAGAACGGATGTAACAAGCACAGCACCATCGAGCAGCTTGTTAGCGAACTTCTCAACCGCCACCGAGATTTTTTTGTAATGACGGTTCGTTTCTGTTACCGCGTAAATGCCATCTTCGTACTCGACGATCAGTGGCACGCGGAACAATAGTTTGAACAGAATCGCCGGCAGCGCCGTTTCCAATCGATAGTTGTAAAAGACGACGGCACGCGGCTGCTTTTTGTTTTCCCGATTCCAGCGAACCAGTTGGAAAAATGTTGTGAATAACGTGACTAGCAGGCTGAATCCTTTGAGATCGACATTGCCCGGATAGACAGCCTTGCTGCGTTTGCCGATCTCGTACGTATCACGGCTGAACCATTTCAGCGTGTTGCGCTTGAGCAGCAGTGGCGAGATGACCGTTATCTGATGTCCGCCTTCCTCTAATGCCTGTAAGATACAATCGATCTTTTTGTTACCGGCTGTATGCTTGGCACTATATCCCCTTTTCAGCTGTAACTCGCTGTTGACGTAAGGGGCCACGTATGCGACTGACTTCGTTTCCACGGATTTCACCTCGTTCTGCCTGTACGGCTGCTTGAATGCGGCTGGTGTCCAAGAACATCAGCATAATGAATAACGGTTGGAACAGCATATTTTCGGTTGAGAACACGATCAGTAGTCCGATAAAGATCAGGAGTGCTTGGAACACACCGCCGACCGGTCTCAGGATTTGAAAGTAATAATAGATCATCAGGATGAGCAGCATCGGTAATCCGAATTGGTAGCCGAACGTTAAGAGCGAGTTCGACGAATCGGGGATACCGTAGCGCTCCATCAGCACCGTATTGTTTTGGAAGCCCCAGCCAAGCAGTGGCTTCTCTACCATCAGCTCCAAGTTAGAGCTGGTATCCAGCGAGCGTCTGTCAAAGGAGGCATTGCCATCCTGAAACTTGTCGGTAACGACTCCGCTCTGAGCGATAAAGAACACAAGCGGGATGAATAGCAGTAGCGATAGCAGCATTTGTGCCATCTGCTCTCTCTTGCCGTTGCGAATCACATAGGCTAGAAAGATTAATCCGCAGATCATATAGCCGGATGTGGACATCGTCGTCAGCAGTGTAGCGGTAAGGATAATCAACCGCCATTTGGGAACCTTTTTGTTCACGAACAGGGTAAGCAGAATGCCCAGATTCAGAAACACCTGATACGCGCCCGGCTCCCAGAAGATGCCTTGGTTACGCGACATATTCCACAGCCCATATACATGAAACGGAGTGATCCGATACGCGCCGCCCCATACCGCAGTTGGTGGGAACAATTCGCGTACCAGCGCCGCATCGAATGCCCCTAGCAGATAAAATGGCATACCGAGAATGGCTAGTGCGGTGATCAGCCATTGATAGCTTTTGGCTGCCTGCCGTAGATCGATCCGATTCAGTACCATGAATACCGCCATGATCTTGAGTATCAATCCGGCATAGCCGCCGATATTCGTACGGTAGATCAGCATATTGAATAGGATCACGATCATGACCGCCATCAGAATGAGAAACTGGCGCGGCTCAATCTTTTTCGGGAAGAAAAAGACGAGCGCAATCGCGAACAGTACCATAATGAAGTCGGAGTAGAGCAGCTTGCCGAACAGGACCGAGCCTGAAGTGACCACGATGAGCATCACCGCTACAAAGGTCAAAAACTTACTTTTCACCGTAATGTCCGACGAATCGGACAGTGTATGTGGAGTTGACATCATCCATTATTCACATCCAGACGTTTGATCACTTTGGCAGGCACTCCGGCGGCAATACAGTTTGCCGGAATGGAACCCGAGACGATGCTGCCTGCTCCGATGATGCTATTTTTGCCAATCGTTACGCCTTTCAATACAATCGAGTTGGCACCGACCCATACATTGTCTTCAATGACAGTGGGCGATGTGCCGACATCAGCGACATTCTTATTAAAGCGTCGTCCATCCGGCTTGATCGGGTGAAAGTCGGTATCACTGATCTGTACGTTGACGCCGAGCATCACCTCGCTGCCGATTGTCACACTCGACGCAGCACAGATGCTCGCGCCGCTGATGCCGACATCGTCACCGATTTGGATAGTCGCGCCACTGGATAGTGTGCGGATTACCGTGCGATGATTCAGTCCAATCGGGTTGCTGTAATCGTCCGAACAGAGAATGCTGTTGCGTCCGATGGTGATGCTGCTGCCCGGAACCTGCTCCACAATCGGTACCCCGACTGCAATCAGGTTGTGGCCAAAGGAGATCCGCTGTTCCTTGAACATGCGGCGGGTCACCCAAGTAGAGCATTTTTTTGCAATTTTACGTTTGATTTTGATAAAAGAAGTGATCATACAGGCTCCCTAACGAAGAATCGGTTGTAAAATTCAAAGGTGCGCTTGGTGTTCTTTCTAGCGTCAAAGTTCTCTTCAGCGAATTCCAGTGCTTGTTGCCCCAGCTTCTCATGCAGTGCGCGGTCGGTTCCGATCTTGACCATATACTGTGCCATTGCATCGTATTGACCGGCTTCAAACAGATAGCCTGTTTTGCCTTGCAGAATCAGCTCGTTCGGTCCGCCGATGTTAGTGCCGATAGACGGCTTCTTCATCGAAGCAGCTTCGATAATGCTGCGCGAGAAATGCGGCTCTACGAATGGGCACATCATCACATCGCTGGCAGCGATCATTTGTGGTACATCGTCGCGGAAGGCAAGCGGGTGAATCTGGTCATTGCCTTTGCAAGCCTCCATGACTTTATCTTCATACGCATTGTTCTTATTGAAATAAAATCCGCCAACGATCAGCTTGAACTTCGGATGATCCTTAGCAATCTTGTTGAACGCGTTAACCATGTCCAGTACACCATTACCGGATACAACCCGTCCGATATACAAGAACACAATATCGTCGTCCGCCAAGCCCAGCTCCCGGCGAACCGGTGCGCCATTGACTTGTGGGTTGTACGATTTGAAATCAACGAAGTTATACACGACATCAAGCTCGCGTCCTTGACTATCTACCGTCTCGGAATCGAATTGGTCGATGGAGATGTAGCCGTCCACGTATTTGTGATTCATCCGTTTCAGGATGTTACCAGCAAAGGAATTGAGCAGTGGCTCACGCACATGGCAGACCACTTTGGTATCCGGGGATACTTTTTTGGCAGCTCGTGCGACTTGGAACAGACAAGTGCTGTTCAGATGGATAATGTCTGGCTTGTATTTGCGAATGTATTTTTTAGCCTGAAAATAGGTCGGCAGCGCTCCGATCAGATTGCGAACGAACAGCTTCGGTGTCATGCCCGATACAGTAGAACCGTGAAACGGGAACATGCCCTTCGCCACTTCAACCGGCAATCCGCCAGATTCCAGCAGCTTGACCGCAGGGCCGTTGCGAATGGTGAGTACATTGCCCTGGAATTTCTCCTTGTCCAGATGGCTGATCAGGTAGGTCAGGCTACGCGGTGCACCGCCCATATGACCCGAGTGATGAACGTACAGTACCTTTTTTTTCAATGCCTACGCCTCCTTAGTAGTGGTTGCTCAAATGAACTTGAATAGGAAGCAGTATCACTGCATCACATTCAAAAATATTTAAGACTGGGTATGGATAACATACGATGTGCTATGTCTTTTTCATGAACGGTTTTCGCAAATGCGAAGCTTATTTTCAAGTAATGAAGCAGGAAAGCATCGGGTCCCCGTGATGGGGAACCTGATGACTAGGATGCTTATTCCTGATTGGTGGATAGCTTGGCTTTGCCTGTTTTTAGCTTCGAGATCGGTGTGGTGATAGGCGAGATGAGTGTTTTGGACATCATCATGCCGGATACGCGGGTTTCCTTAAATAGGAAGGTGAACGCGTAGCTGGATACGATAAAGGCAAGCACCGTACCAATGGCAGCACCCACACCGCCAAACATTGGAATCAGGATCAAGTTGACAAGTACTTTGGTGACAGCGCCCATCACTTGGCTGATCAGTTCGAAGCGATACAATCCTTCGCTGATGATCCATTTGTTCAGAGCAGCGCGCATGAAGATGAACAGACACGCCCACACATGGATAACCAGAATACTGATCGATTCGAGATACTCTTTTCCGTATAGGATGGAGATGACTGGTTTAGCCATTACCGTCACGCAGATACAGATCGCGAGTGCGAACCAGAACAGCATGTTGTACAGCTTTTGCAGCTCGGCGTGATAAATATCCGGTCCTAGCTGCTTGTTCTTGATCATGCTTGGAAAATACGATGCAGCGACGACGGTCGGAATGACGTACCATACTTCCGACAGCCTTGCAGCAACGGCATAAATACCGACTGCGGTGTCGTTGATCATATAGCTAAGCATGACCTGGTCGATCTTCAGATAAATGATGGTGGAGATACCTGCCACGATCAGCGGCCACGAACTGTTTGTCAGTCGTTTGCCGAGCTTCCAGTTGAACGACCATTTCGTAATCGAAACCCGTTTGCGCTGCGTTAACAGCAGGAAGACGTAGCCGAGAATCAGTTCCAACGCATACGATGCGGCAAACCAGATCAGCGATGAATGGAATACAATCAGTACCACCTTCATCACTGAGGTCATCGCAAAGGCAATACCTTTGGCATAGACCGCATACTTGGCTTCCACTGTGGAATCAAACCACTGGGAGATGACATCGAGCGGTTGGAACAGCATGTTCGCCGCAATGACGACAATACTCCAGCGGACGATCGCGTCCTGACCGGGAATCATAAATGCCAGCACAACCGTAATCGCAAAGGCGATCAGACCGCTCAGCATACGCAGCGTGGAGACTGTTCCGAGAATCTCGTTTTTGTTATCCGGGTGTTGAACGAGTTCCTTGACGATGATATTCGCCAGACCGAGCGGCACAACGGCCGCTATGATCGTGACGAATGAGATCGCAAAGTTATACTGTCCAAACTGTTCCGGACCGAGATAGCGCGCAATCCAGATACTGACGATGAGGTTGATTCCGAGTCGCAGGAATTTATCCATCAACTGCCAGTTGCTATTAAAGAAGATTTTGCGTTTTTCCGGGCTCATGGAAAATTTATTCTTCAGTTTGGCAAATGATTTAGCCATTCATAATCATCTCACTTAGCTTAGTAGACAGGTACAGCGGACGGTTTCAGAGAATGGCGTTTCAGGTCAGCATCGACCATGTTTTTCACCAGTTGATCAAATCCGACTTCCAGCTCCCAGCCCAGTTGTTGCTTCGCTTTGGTGCAATCGCCGAGCAGCAGATCCACTTCAGCCGGACGAACGAATTTCTCGTCGATCACAACATAGTCTCTCCAGTTCAGACCCACATGGTCGAACGCGATTTGTACCAGTTCTTCAACGGTGTGCATCTCACCAGTAGAGATGACATAATCGTCTGGCGTATCTTGTTGCAGCATCAGCCACATTGCTTTGACATAGTCACCAGCAAAGCCCCAGTCACGTTGTGCATCCAGATTACCAAGACGCAGTTCTTTTGCCAGACCCAGCTTGATCTGTGCAACACCGTCGGTTACTTTACGAGTTACGAATTCCAGACCGCGACGCGGGGATTCGTGGTTGAACAGGATACCGGAGCAAGCGAACATATCGAAGCTTTCACGATAGTTGACTGTGATCCAGTGACCGTACAGTTTCGCTACGCCGTAAGGGCTGCGCGGATAGAACGGTGTAGTTTCTACTTGCGGAATCGCTTGTACTTTACCGAACATCTCACTACTGGATGCTTGGTAGAAGCGTGCTTCTGGTTTTACCAAACGTACGGCTTCCAGCATGTTCGTTACGCCCATTGCTGTCATTTGACCAGTCGCAATTGGCTGTGGCCACGAAGCAGCTACAAACGATTGTGCTGCCAAGTTGTACACTTCGTCTGGATCAGACACGCGAACCGCTTCGATCAGGGAAGCCAAGTCGCCAAGGTCAGCGGAGATCCATTCGATTTGGTCTTTGATATGCTCAACATTTTCGTAGTTCGGTGTGCTTGTTCTGCGGCGTACGCCGTATACTTTATATCCTTTTTCCAGCAGCAGCTCTGCCAAGTAAGATCCGTCTTGTCCCGTTACACCTGTGATCAATGCGCTTTTCATAAGTTAATTCCCTCCACCAATATGTTTTTTTGTATAAGTTATGGTTGAACAGCTAGGCTGTTACGGTAATCTTCATAAACGGCACGAACGCCTTCTTCCAGCGGAATGCTGGCTTTCCAGCCCAGTGCATTGATTTTGGTTGTATCCACCAGCTTGCGCGGTGTACCATCCGGTACGGAGGAGTTGAATACCAGCTCACCCTCGTAGCCAACGATGTTTTGGATCAGATGTGCCAGATCCTTGATGGCGATGTCTTCGCCCACGCCTACGTTGACAATCTCGTTGCCTTCGTAATTGTTCATCAGGAATACACAAGCATCTGCCAGATCATCGGAATGCAGGAATTCGCGTTTCGGTGTACCAGTTCCCCAGATTTCCACCGTTGGCGAGTTGCTTTCCTTCGCTTCATGGATTTTGCGTACCAGTGCTGGCAGTACATGCGATGTTTTCAGGTCAAAATTATCATTTGGCCCGTACATGTTCGTTGGCATGGCAGAGATAAACTTCGAGCCATATTGACGATTGTACGATTCGCACATTTTGATACCAGCGATTTTGGCGATAGCGTATGGCTCATTGGTTGGTTCCAGTTCGCCAGTCAGCAGATATTCCTCTTTGAGTGGCTGTGGTGCAAACTTCGGATAGATGCACGTAGAGCCGAGGAACAGCAATTTTTTCACGCCGTTAAAGTGGGCAGCATCGATCACATTCGTTTGAATCATCAGATTGTCACGGATGAAGTCTGCCGGAAAATCGTTGTTAGCCGCAATACCGCCGACCTTTGCGGCAGCTAGGAACACATAATCAATCTTTTCTTCTTTAAAGAAGGCATATACATCATTCAAATTCCGCAGATCCAGTTCGGAACTAGTACGGTAGATGAGGTTCGTATACCCTTGCTTTTCAAGCGAGCGCAGGATCGCGGATCCGACTAGCCCGCGATGCCCTGCCACATAAATCTTGGAGTCCTTATTCATCAATAATCACCTCATCAATTCTGAAATTCGTCTCTTAAAACGCATCCTTGGAGCCAAACAGCACCTTAACCGTTTTAACGAGAATAAATAAATCGAAAATGATCCCTCTTTTTTTGATATAATGTAAATCGAGATCAACCATCTCATCAAAGCTTAGCTCGTTCCGTCCGCTGACCTGCCATAACCCGGTGCACCCCGGTGTTACACTCAGTCTCAGCTTGTCGCGTGGACTGTATTCTTCTACTTCACGCGGCAATGGCGGACGAGGTCCAACGAGACTCATATCCCCACGCAGCACATTCCACAGCTGCGGCAATTCATCAATACTTGTTTTTCTGATAAAACGGCCGACTCGCGTAATGCGCGGGTCGTTTTTCATTTTGAACATGGCACCCTCAATTTCGTTTTGCGCGAGCAGTTCTTTTAACCTCTCCTCTGCATCCGAAACCATGGATCTGAATTTGTACATTCGGAACGGCTGTTCATCCTTGCCGATTCGCGTCTGGTAGAAAAATACTTTCCCTTTCGGGTCTTCCAGTTTAATCAGAATGCCAAGCACAATAAAGAGTGGTAATAGTACGATTAACCCCAGCAGTGAGCAAATAATATCGAGGGTCCGTTTCATCAGCATATAAAAACGAAGCTTGGTCGTCATGCTGCCTACATGTCTCGCATAAAACTCGCTATAGCTTGCTAAAGCTTCCGCTTCACTCCCATGTCTTGGAGTCATTATCCCTCACCTCTTGCTATCAGCACATCCTCCTGTGATTCTCTCTCCAATACGGCTTTGAGAGAAGACAGCAGCGGTGCTTTAAGATCTTCATTCTTTAAAGCAAACTCAATCGTTGTCTGAATAAAGCCGAGTTTCTCACCTACATCAAAGCGTGTACCTTGGAAGTCATACGCGAACACCTGCTGCAACTCATTCAAGCGTTGAATCGCATCGGTCAGCTGAATCTCGCCACCAGCGCCGATTTGTTGCTCGCCTAGGAATTCAAAGATTTCCGGTGTCAGTACATACCGACCCATGATCGCCAGATTGGATGGCGCTGTGCCCGCAGCTGGTTTCTCTACGAACTGGCGCACTTCATGCAGTCGTCCGAATTGTTCAATCGGATCGATAATGCCGTAACGGTGTGTATGATCTTCCGGTACGGTTTGTACACCGATGACCGATTTCTCCGTTACTTCATATTGTTCAATCAGCTGACGTGTGCACGGTGTATCGGATTCGACGATATCATCGCCGAGCAGAACTGCAAACGGCTCGTCACCGATAAAGTTACGTGCGCACCATACCGCATGTCCAAGCCCTTTGGCTTCTTTTTGGCGGATATAGTGGATATCGACTTTGGATGATTTTTGTACCTCATCCAGAAGGTCCAGCTTGCCTTTTTCCAGCAATGTGGTTTCCAGCTCAAACGCGTTGTCAAAGTGATCCTCGATGGCGCGCTTGCCTTTACCGGTTACGATGATGATGTCTTCAATACCGGAAGCGATGGCTTCCTCAACAATGTACTGAATCGTTGGTTTGTCCACGATGGGAAGCATTTCTTTCGGCATCGCCTTGGTTGCAGGCAGGAAGCGTGTTCCAAGTCCTGCAGCAGGGATGATGGCTTTACGAACCTTCTTCACAAGATCACACCCTATCCTTTGTTTTTGTTTGCATTCATGATGACCAAGTTGCGCTTATGTAGGCAATAATGTTTCCATAACCCCTTGTCATGGAGACTGCACTGCCTTCCGGTCTGCATCTGGGACGCCTGAAACAACGCGTTATACTCTCTCCTTTACTGTATATGGATATAACGCATGATTTCAGACGCATCCGTATGCGACCGGCAAATAACAGGTGCCGGGCATTCAACCCGTCCTCATCACCATACCTTTGACGATGAACGTCTAAGGCTGCCCCTTGCAGCCCACGGCATGACCGAGTGTCTCCAGTGATATGGGTTCAGGAGGCATTACCCCAAGCTTGGCCTTGACGGCAAAGACAATATGTTAAGCAAAGTTGTTAATAGATATGAAGCTGACGCCGTCTCCGGTGACAATAGTCGTTGACCGGGTTCATTCTTTTTAACAGTTATCAGATCGGTTTGATCAACTTTGGAGTCCGGCAGTGCCGGTCCACAGCTGAGAAACACACGATGCTGACCCCGCCGCCTCTAATGAAGCGGCAGTGACACTTATTGTTCGTGATACGCGGCAGACAATGTTTTGCGGCTAGCTTGGTTCAGTACAGCACCGAGTATACGAGCACCGACGAATTCCAGACTGGTTACCGCTTTGCTGATGTCCTTACGGCTTTCACCACCGGACTTGATAATCAGAACGACACCATCGCATAGTGCGGTCGCGACCTGCGCATCAGTAAATGGCAGTGTCGGTGGCGTATCGAGAATGACCAGATCGTACTGCGATTTCACTTCATTCATCAGGGCTTCCATTTGATGCGAACCGAGAATCTCAGATGGATTCGGTGGCACCGGACCGGATGTCAGGACGCTGAGGTTCATCGTGCGGCTGGATTGAATGTTCTTTTCCAGATCCGCGGTGTTGAACAGTACATTGGACAATCCCTTGTCATTCGATAGGTTGAAGATGTTGTGCATTGCCGGATTGCGCAGATCGCCATCGACGATCAGTACGCTGCGTCCCGTTTCTGCATAGGCGATAGCAAGATTGGCTACCGTCGTGCTCTTACCTTCACCGAGTGCTGCTGATGTGACGAGAATACTTTTCACCTTGGCATCCAGTCGGGAAAAATCAATATTGGTACGCAGACCTTTATAAGATTCTGCGATCAGTGACTTGGGATTCTGCTTCGTAATCAGTGGCCATTTAAGTGTGGTTGGCACGTTCCCCACCTCCTACAAAAGGCTTCGCCGGCACATGTTCTTTTGCCGTCAGGTCTTCTTCATTCATCTTAGCGATGACACCAAGCACCGGAAGTCCGAGTACATCACGGATGTCTTCTTCGGTTTTGATTGAATCGTCCATATATTCCAGTACAAAGGCAACAGCGATTCCGATCACTGCGGACAGTACCAGTGCAATCAGCACGAACAGGATGGGACTGTTACCGATTGGAGGACCGCCAGCCGATGGATCTGCTTGGTCTAAAATATTGATGTTATCCAGCTTCATGATCTGAGGTACTTCGCGCTGGAAAACGGTCGCGATCGCATTGACGGTTTGAGCAGCACGTTCATACGAGCCGTCGGTGACTGTCAGCGACATGACCTGCGTTTCGTTGACCGAGCTTACACTGACCATGTTGATCAGCTGTGTGGCATTCAGCCCTAGTTCTGGATGCTCCTCAACCACCTTGTTCATGATGGCTGGAGTTTTGATAATCTCCTGATACGTCTTGATCAATTGGATATTGGAATTGATAGCTCCCAGATCCAGCTGATTGGCGATACCATCCGCCGAGCTGGATGTACTGTTCACCACCAGCTTCGCGGTAGCCGTATACTTGGGTGTATTCGTCATAAACGCGTACACCGCAGTGGCGGCTGTAATGACAAACACGATCAGCAGCACCAGCCAGAGGCGTTTCTTTATGATGTTAAAGTACTGTTTAATCTCCACTATTTCTCCTCCAATAACTCTTGAAATCGGGTTATCATGTTGATGCCCGTTATCGCCGTGGTCCGTCAGGGTGGTGTACCATTCTCCTCTCAAGCGCTGTGATTAATATGGTTACAAAAATTCATTTTAAAATTACAAAATTGTAACATGTACAAAATAGAAAATAACGGCTTTCACTTCATTGCTGATCAAGAGAGATTGCCGTTCTGTATATTATGACTGTCTGAAAGCTGCAAAAGTTGCTTTTCACATTCATTTTCATAATGCGTATGAAATTGTGCCGATGATGGAAAGTTCAATCACTTGGTAATTGGATTTCCAATCATATTGTTATTCGTTTTGAATAACTCCTGCGCTCATTATACTGCCTCATGAAAACTTTGTAAACCACCCAGAGTTGCGAAAATGGTTGCATTTCCCATTTTCATGAAGAATGTTTATCTTGCTCTGTCATGAATCCTTCCAGCGTTCCTCCATTGTTGATATGGTTCATGAGATCATTGACATTGCCCTGTACGCCCATTTTCTCGAATACCATATCAAGCAATAATGCAACGTTGACACTTTTCACAGGCTGATCGGTCAGTGGACGATACGTTTTATCTTCGTAAATCCCCTGATGATACGAGATTTCTTGATGTAGCGGGTAACGAACCAACGACAACCAGTCTGCCAGATGCTCATCCGTTTTGCAAGTTTCGCTCTCTTGAAGTGCCGGATCGATTGAGAGTCGATCAAAGAATGTTTTGACCTCATTCTTCTTTTCAACCCACGCTTGATTCAAAACATATTGATTTCTCACATCAATTCCCTCCTATGATTCCGGTTAGCATTTATTCGTTTTGAATAAATTATAAATTAGGTTATCTGAAAATCATGTCGAAAGCTAGTATAAAAATAAAACTTTATTTATTTAATTTTCGACTTTCCACGGCTTTAGTTTTGGGCTTTAAGACGGGGTAAATGTCGTTTTTTTCACCTTTGGTCGCACACGACAGTTATTCTTTTAGCATTTCGGGTCTTTTCGTCTAGTTCCACCCCCTCTTATTGCTTACCCGTTAATTTAAACAGTTCTTTAGCTATGAAACATCCAAAATTTGGGTATTACAGTGGTTAATGAATTGTTACCTTTTAATGAATACGTTTACATTTATTTAACCATATGGATTTCCTTCGATCTGCAAGCAGGAACTCATGCACGTTTTATCAAATATGTTAAAATAGAAACGGCTTTTACGGGTGTCCAAAGTTCCAGATTGGCCAATCCGACATCATTTTCTACAAATCGAAGCAAAAAAATCAATTTCTCAATAAAAAGGAGCTAAGAACTATGGGATTAGTCAAGGAATTTAAGGAATTTGCCGTCCGCGGTAATGTCATCGACCTTGCAGTCGGTGTTATTGTCGGCGCAGCTTTTGGTAAAATCGTTACATCTCTGGTAAATGATATCATTATGCCACCTGTCGGTAAGCTTCTAGGGGGCGTCAATTTCGTCGATTTGTTCCTCGATCTGGACAAACTAACCGGTACCAGCACCAAAACGTACAATTCGCTGGCAGAAGCACAGCAAGCTGGAGCAGCGGTGATCGCTTATGGTCAGTTTATCAACAATGTCATCGACTTTCTGATCGTTGCCTTCTGTATCTTCCTGCTCGTCAAAGGAGTAAACATGCTGAAGCGCAAAGAACATGCTAAACCTGAACCCGAAAAAACGACCAAAGCATGCCCGTATTGCACCAATGAGATTTCGATCAAAGCTACGCGCTGCCCACACTGCACATCGGAGTTGTCTGCCACTGTAAATGGATGATCCTGCCCATAGGATCGATTCATAAAGCGGAATCTTTTCGCTATATTCACATCATCAATCGTTATATTCAGCGCATTTTCACAAATATGCAAAAAAGAGCGTATCCTCAGTCTGTAAACACTGGGGATACGCTCTTTTTATATGGCAACAAGTACCGGATGCTCATTTTTTTGCTCCCTCGGTCTCTGCTTCAAATCAAATCGGGCGATTTTGATTAGGCATTAGATTGGATACGATATTCTTTAAGTCCCGATCTTCAGTATACTTCTTTTCACCCGTATCTAGCTCACGGATGCGAATATACGTGTAGCCTGCCTGTGGCTGCACCGGTACAAAGTGCATCGCTTCTGTCCGGTCGGGAGTTACTTCGTACTTCATATCCTTGAACATTTCAATTAATTGATCGGCGGTTGGCAACGTATCCTCGTTGACAAACACCAATCCTCGCAGTGATTTTACTTCATGCTCGTATACAACATCAAATTTCACAATACATTCCATCTCATTCTCCATCCTCTCTATCTCATTTGATTGGACTAGCCGTTATTCACATGCAGACGATGCGGATACGTCTGACCGGATTGGCGGACATGGAGGTACAACGGTATAATCATAAGCAGAACAGCGGAATCTGATTTCCTTTATAGAGTCGCTATCTGCGGAACCGGTTTTGCATAGAATCATGATTGTGTGAAGACTGTGCAAAATGCCGGTGGATGCCCTTGCCGCTTTTACAATTTCCGGTGCTGCACGGCGTACTATTATAATAGTAGAAACTCGATCAAAAACCTATGAATCATTTAACATTTAAGGATGTGATTTTACATGTCAAAGCAGGAATTGCTCGATATTTACGACGATCAGGATCATCATTTGGGTGTTTGTGAGCGGTCGGAAGTTCATCGCCTCGGACACTGGCATCATACGTTTCACTGTTGGCTTGTTCGCGATACGCCAGAAGGTCGGATGTTGATTTTTCAAAAGCGGCATCTCGATAAAGATACCTTTCCCAATCTATACGATATTACTGCCGCTGGGCATCTATCGGCAGGCGAAACGGTAGAGCAAGCCGCGCGCGAGATTCAGGAGGAGCTGGGCTTGCCATTAACGTTTGCCCAATTGACTCCACTGTTTGTCGTGCGCGACGCGTCGCAAGGTGAGACAGTACGCGGTGCCTTTATCGATCGGGAAGTGAGCAGTGTATTCGGCGCATTCAGCGACCGCGAATTGTATGAGTATGTGCTACAAGAAGATGAAGTGTCTGGTATTTATGAAGCGCGTCTAGACGATATGCTGGCATTGTTCCGTGGAGAGCAGGAACAGATTCAAGCGCTTGGCGCGCATACAGCAACTGTCATACAGGCGGACGATGTATTTAGCGTATCAGTCACTAGAGCCGATTTTGTCCCGCATCAGCCCGAATATTGCATCAAAACCTTCTCCCTGCTACAGCAGCTTACTCCGTCGAAATAATACCTGGCAAATACCGATCCAGAATACCTGCATAGCCTTTGCCATAACGGCGGATCAGCTCATTGCCTAGATCATTTTCCATTTCGTACAAAATAATCTCCTGCGAAAAATGCTGAAGCAGCAGCTCTGCCATCAGCGGATGCTCGGTCACAAGCGCCTGCGCAGGAATACCATCGCCCCTCATGCCTACTATGCACCAGCGACGGTCAATCACTAGCCAGAATTTGCGACCCGTACCACCATCCTTGAGCAGTTTGATACCCGGATGATCGTCATCCACTCCTTCAAATGACCACAATACCCGAACACCACGCGCCTCCGCCTGCTCCAGCTTTTGCCGGAACCAGGCGGCTTCTTGGCGCCAAATGTCCGCGATAATCTCCTCCTGTGCTTTATCCAGCTCACGGGACAATAATTCCATCACCTTACGTTCGCCGTCCACCATATAAAAGGACGGCTGTTCCGTACTGCCGCTCGGCATTTCCTGCTCTAGATAAGACAATGATTCGTCGACCTGTCCGGCAATCATACGCGTTAATTCCTGCACCGGCAACATACTGTAGCGTGCAGGTTCGCCCGGTGTATGCTGCACCACCCCACGCGATACAAGCCGCTGCAACGTTGCATATACATTGGAACGCGATACACCCAGACGCTTTGCTACTTCATAACCAGACTGCATCGACTGACGTGCCAAACAGACCATCACCTTGGCTTCCAACTCAGTAAATCCCAGATTACGCAAATGATTGAGCAGTTGTTCCATACCACGTACCGCCTTTCCTGCAAACTGCCGTTCCGTTTCTCGGTTCGTACCCGCGCTTGCCTGCACGACTATGTATGCGACAACAGGCTGATCCATCCGTGTATGCGTCTGTGATCAGCCTGTTGCGGTAATTCCATTATGTGATTCTAAGTTGTAAGAGGGCTACATTTAGCCGACGATTTGTTCGGTGCCGCAGCTTGGACACCATTTGGAACCTTTCGGCAGTGTTTTGCCGCATACTTGGCAACTGAATGTATCTGGATCGGTCGACGGTGGTGTCTCCACTGGATCGGTCACGATCAGTACATCGCCTTCTTCTTCGGCATTTTCGGTAATAGGCTCCGCTACGGGAGTCGAAGCTACCGGGCGAGCAGTCGAGGTTGCTGCTGCCGGACGTGCTGCGGGCGGCTGTTCCTCTGGCTCTTCTTCATGCGGGATACCGAGATCTTGTTTCCATGCACGTACGAGACGATCCAGCTCTTCTTGGCGCTCATGCTCCTCACGCTGACGATCCGCGCGACGGCGCTCCGCTTCATCTTCAGGCAGATCGGATAGATCCGGTTCTGGCTCAGGTTGGCGTGAGCCTGCTGCGACTGCATAGATGTCTTGCTCCTCATCGGTATCGCCATCTTCGTCATCATGGACAGGATGCTCATCGCGCGGAATCGCCAGCTTTTCCATTTTGCGACCGCAATTCGGACAGAAGTTTGCCTCCAGTGCAACCACATTGCCGCATTCGCACAATCGTTCATTTTTCAAAATGGCAATCCGAGTGCGGATTTCCTCGATCTCTTCATTTAAAAGGTCACAAGCTTTGCACAATTCAGTCATTTCTTCCTCGGCAATGGACATATCGCCAGCGCGGTAGCCTTCGTAAAATACTTCGCCCATCCGCATATAATGCACACCGATCTCGCGCTCGATATCGACGATGTGGCCATTCATCCGGTTGACCTCCACCGCATTCTGTGCGCGCTCGGTCGCTTTGCCGGCACCGCTTTTAAGCCGCTGTAATAAATTCATGACTGTTCTCCTCCTCTAATTCCAACGGATGATCGTTCGCTCCCTGTTATATACGGGTATCGATCATCACTGTTCCATTACAAATCGCCGCAAGCGTTGTATTGGGGGATTACTCAAAAATGTTACATCCATTATAATAGAAGGATATGTACAAAAGTAGCCCCTTATAACGAATATACCCGCAATATAAACAGCTTGTAACCCTATCATAACAAAATTCCGGCTCCTTTGAAAAAAGTGCTCGGAAATGCAGGCGATATGGAAAGGAAGATCCCTCTTGAAAGAGACAACCATCAAAGATTCCCTCCGACCTCAGGGGGTGGCACCACAGACTCCACTGCCCGCCGCGCAGCCCGCTCCGGCGGATACGAGTGTTACGCTGGTGCCGAACGATGCGGAAGATGCCTTTTTCTTCCGCGCATTGGAGCAGCAGGGCATTCTGCTGAATGCGCCGCAGATCGAAGCGGTGCGTCATGGCGATGGTCCCCTGCTCACACTAGCAGGTGCAGGCTGTGGCAAAACAACCGTGCTGACCGCACGCACTGGCTATCTGTTATCAGTACGCAAGGTGAATCCGCAGCATATTTTGCTCGTTACCTTTACAACGAAGGCAGCTGCCGAAATGAAATCGCGGATTGCTGCGCTACCCGGTATTTCTGCCAAAGTAGCGCGGGCGATTGAAGCGCGCACCTTTCATGCGTTTGGATTGTTGCTGCTGCGTCGCTACGGCAATCTGACCGAGGATATTTTCGGCGATACGCGCGCTCAGCATGGTATTATTCAGCGTCTGCGCCGCGAGATCAATTCCACCAGTACCACACCACCGGAAACGCTGCTGGCGATGCTCTCAGCGATCAAGCTAGAAGGCGGTACGGCGGACGATCTGCCAAAGGATACACCGGAGGAGCGCGACCGCTGTGCGCTGCTATGCCGATATGAGGATTGGAAGCAGAATTACCGCAAGCTCGATTTTGACGATATTTTGCTGCGCACCGAGCAACTGTTACAAGACCCAGATCTGCTGCAAGTGCTACAGCAGCGTTTTCAATATATTATGGTGGACGAATTTCAGGATACGAATCGTCTGCAATATGGCATGGTGCAGAAGCTCGCCGATCAGCATCGCAATCTGATGGTGGTTGGTGACGATGATCAGACGATCTACTCGTTTAATGGGGCGCGTCAGGAATATATTCTCGACTTTCCTAAGCAATATCCGGGTACACGTATCATTGCACTGGACATCAATTATCGCAGTCATCCGCAGATTCTCGGGCTTGGGGTCAAGCTGATCGCCCGCAATCAGGCGCGTCATGCGAAGACACTGCAAGCAGGAGCTTCCGAAGGGCAAAGCCCACACTATCTACGCCCCTCCCATGCTGACGAGGAAGCGGATTGGATTGTGCAAAAGCTACGCCAGCAACAGCAAGATGGCTATGAGCTGGGCGATATTGCGATTTTGCATCGTACAGTCAGCGGTACACGTGCTATCGCTGAGCGACTGCTAATGGAGGATATTCCATTTATCCAATATGGCGAAGCGCCTGTATTCTACGATCATTCGCTCATTCGTCCGGTTATGGATCATCTGCGACTTGCGGTCAATCCACGACGGATGGATGCGCTACCGGGTGTCAT
The DNA here is from genome assembly GCF_040719145.1 of Paenibacillus sp. JQZ6Y-1. Taxonomy (NCBI): domain Bacteria; kingdom Bacillati; phylum Bacillota; class Bacilli; order Caryophanales; family Paenibacillaceae; genus Paenibacillus; species Paenibacillus kandeliae. The sequence continues at coordinate 399,714 of NZ_JBFDUZ010000002.1, read as the reverse complement.
CGGTCCGCTGTACATCTCTCGCGATGCTGGTATGGATCATATTATGAGTCAGGAGCAGCGCCAAGCGAAAAAGTATCCACTCATTCATCTGTATCATTGGGAAAAGCTGCAATCGTTTCAGCGGCAGCAGGTGAAGGATCGGATCGTCTTTTTGAAAAAGCTGCGTGAATTGAAGCCCGTGTATGCGATTCGTGAGATTCGCCGGGTCTTTTATGATAAATTCGCCAGTGCCGACTTCAGCGGTCCCGCGACTCGGCATAAGGACAATATTCGCGAGACGCTGGACGAGCTGGAAAGTGCAGCAGGCAAATTTACAACGGTAGAAGAAATGGTCACCTTTGCCGATGATCTGTCGGTGAAGCGCGAGAAAATGATGGAGCTAATGAAGCAAGTATCGCCGCAAGGCATTCATCTCATGACCGTCCATCGTGCCAAAGGTCTGGAATTCCCTTGCGTGTATTTGCTCGGCGCTTCCGAGGGCATTCTGCCGCATAAAGCAGCGCTGTTGGAAGAGGCGCCAGAGGATGTAAAGGCAGGTCAGGGCGTAACCGGACCTGATCCAGAAGGCAAGCTGATGCAGGCAGCGTTGGAAGAAGAACGGCGAATCGCCTACGTCGCGGTGACGCGGGCGAAGCATGAGCTGTATATTTCATCCCCAGTCATGCACCACGGCAAGACGGTTCCACCATCGCGGTTTTTGCTAGAGGCGTTTAAGTAGAATGGTAGTAGATGGAATGCAGCTGGCAGTGCGGGTAGAGTGGAACGCGCGCTGTCTGTTTGTTTATAGATGGTCTTGATTTCAACGTTTGTAATGAAGACTACCGAGACTTTTCGCCAATATGTAGCAATATACAAAGAACGCCTTCCAGCCCAAAGCGGAAGACGTTCTTTGTATTTCAATCGTGAATGTAATGATGTATTGCTATTCTAAATATAGCGAGCAGATCAGTTTTTCATATTATCCTGATCAAAATATTCTTCCAGCGTCAGCCCTTTGGCAGTGACATCTTCAGCTAGATCTTTGCCAATATAGCGGATGTGCCAAGGCTCCCATGTATAGCCGGTTTTGGATTCGCCATTTTCGGTGTAGCGAATAACGAAGCCGTAATCCGGTGCGTTCTTTTTCAGCCATTTGCCTTCGGCAGTGGAGCCAAAGCTTTGTTCCAGTCCATAGCCGATGCCGGGACCAGAGACGTCAATGGCAAGACCTGTCTGGTGCTCGCTAGTACCGGGCTTGGCGCTAACACGGTCGGTGTATTCTTTGCCTTTGGTGGCTACATTGTTATTGTAGATGGAAACTTGACGCTTGTAGGAGCGATAGCCGGATACGGCACGCAGATCAAGCCCTTCTTTTTTGGCTGCGGCGAACAATTGCTCCAACGCTTCCGCTGCTTTTTTGCGCATATGGCTTTTTTCCAGTACGCCATCATAGGAAAAGGCTACATCCGGCACTACCAGATCAGGTGGCACATAGCCATCCGGCAGGGACCGGTTCTTGTTCACGATCACGGTCAGCGATTCAGGATTGGTAACGACCATTTTGCCGTCCTTTTTCTCAATCGTCGATTGCAGGGAGCTATCCTCGCGCTGTTGCAGCAGGGATGCAGAATCGCTGCTTGTATTGGCAGTATCCGTCGAGGATGTACCATTATCGCTAGAAGCATCGGTGTTGGTATTGCTGCTTTGTCCGTTAGCCGATGAGGAGTCATTACTGGAAGCACCTGTTTGTGTGGTACCTGTGTTGGAACCACCATTTGTTGTGCTAGCTGCTCCGTTATCTGCATTGCTAGTTGAATCGGTCGTGCTGCCATTAGCACTGTCGGTAGCATTGCCAGCCTCACTCCCTGTCGCTGCATTCCCATTCTCTGTCTGTGGGCTACCGGTTGTACCGGATGCTTGTCCGCTGGATGCTGTCGGTTGCGTTCCCGCACAACCGGCGAATAACAGACCGGACATGAGTACACCCGCAGGTAGCGCCCATTTCCATGATGATTGCTTTTTCATGTGAAGTCTCCTTTGTGATGGAACAGCCCCGGAAATAAATAGAGCCGGCTGTTGACTGCTCCGGCTCCTTCCATACATTACAATTGATGACTGTTCGTTTTAAACATTGAATATGGCATGACTACAAACGACAACCTACTTCTTGCTGCGCTCGGCAGCGATTTGACGTTGCTTGATCCGTTCAGCGACGCGGCGGCGAATCTCTTCGTAACCGTCCATCGCTGGCTTCACTTCCGGCAACATCGACCCTACATCTGGCAGTTGCTGCTTGTCTTCACCATCCGTGCCAAACACGGGTGGCGACTTCGCAGCCGGTCGCCAAACGCTATCTGCCTGATCCAGATACGCCTGCACGTCCGCCAATCCTTCGCCCACCTGATGCAGATTACCCGCAGCAGCGGCTTCAGCAAGCAGACTGCCCAAACTTGGCTCGTCGGACAATGCCGTCTCTTCCTGCTCGTCCTCCTGCCCATCGGCAGAAGGTAGTGGAGCCGTCGGCATATCATTACGCCAGCATGTCCACACCTGATCTAGTACCTGCTCACCTGTTCGTCCCGCCAATGTCCAAGCAAGCAGTGGCTGCTGCTCCAACACCGATTGTATTTCATCCAGTACGAACAGCACAGCATCCTGCTCCAGCTGATCAGCGGAAACCACTTCGGTCCACGCCGGACCTGCTTCCCCGATGTAAGGGGTAAAGGATAGCAGTTTCTGCTGGATCGTGTGGTCTTCTTCTTGTCCGATCAAGGATTGCAGACTGAGGATACTCCGCGTTTTGCCGGAAGATGAATGCTCCTCGCCAACAGCTTCGGGATCACTAGATAGCAGCAGATGAAGCTGAAACGCAGACATGCTGAGCTGCTCCATCATACGCTGAAGGGCTGCCGATTCCGGCGGCTGTACATTAATTGTAACCGATACAGGCTCCGAAGTAGAAGTTTGGCGCACCACAGCCTGAATCTGTCCCGGCTCGACGCCGTATTGCTCCAGTATCCATTGCTTGCTGCTCATTCCTCAGTCCCCCATTCTGCCGCTTGCAGGGAAACGAGCTGCTTCAGCTCCTCGTCCGACATTTCCGTCAGCCACTGCTCGCCAGCACCAACAACCTGCTCTGCCAATGTTTTCTTACTTTCAATCAATTCGTCGATCCGCTCTTCCAGCGTTCCTTGACAGATCAGCTTGTGTACTTGTACATTGCGCTGCTGTCCGATGCGGAAGACACGGTCGGTCGCCTGATTCTCAACTGCCGGATTCCACCAGCGATCATAGTGGACCACATGGTTCGCACGGGTCAGGTTCAGACCAACGCCGCCCGCCTTAAGCGACAGCACGAAGATCGGCGGTCCTTCGCCCTGCTGGAACAACCGGATCATCTCGTCACGGCTTGCTTTACTCACACCGCCGTGCAGGAAAAATGGCTCCTGTCCGTAATGACGACCGAGTCGCGATGTCAGCAGCTCGCCCATCTCTACATATTGGGTAAAGACGAGCGCTGCTTCGCCGCTGTCTCGGATCATATCCAGCAATTCGATCAGGCGCGCCATTTTACCGGAACGCTCCTGTTTGCCGGTATCGGTCTTGCCGCTACCGCCGATCAGATACGGATGATCGCAAATCTGCTTCAGCTTGGTCAGTGACGATAACACGATACCTTTACGGGTAATGCCTTCGCTATTGCTCATGCGACCCAGCATATCAGACACGACATTTTGATACATGCCTGCCTGCTCTACGGTCATATAGCAATACGATTTCAGCTCGATCTTATCCGGCAGATCGCGGCGGATGTCTGGGTCGCTTTTGAGACGACGCAGCATGAAAGGAGCGACCAGCTTACGCAGTGTCGTTAGCTTGCCTTCTGCTTCTGGACCAGTAGCCGCATTGTACGTCTGACGGAAAGAGGACGCTGTGCCGAGATACCCCGGATTGAGAAATTGGAAAATCGACCATAATTCACTCAGCCGATTCTCTACCGGTGTACCAGTCATCGCAATCCGGTGCGGCGCATTCAGCTTCATTACGCTTTGCGCCTGCTTGGTACGGTAATTCTTAATATATTGAGCCTCATCCAGCACAATGGACGACCATTCCACCTGACGCAAATCTTCTCCATCGCGTCCAGCCAGATGATAGGTAGTCAGTACAATATTGTGCGAACGTGCTTCATCGATAAATTCCTGTCCACGCGGACGGCGACTACCGTGATGAATATAGATCTTCATCTCCGGCGAAAAGCGCTCTAGCTCCCGCTGCCAGTTGCCCAGCAGTGAGGTCGGGCAGATGATCAGACGCGGCGCATAGGCAGGCTGATCCAGCATGCAGGTGATGACCTGCACCGTTTTACCAAGACCCATATCATCCGCGAGACATGCACCGAATCCAAGATCGCGCATCGTGGCAAGCCACTGGAATCCGCGTTCCTGATACGGACGCAGCGTACCATGCAAGCCTTCCGGTACTTCGCGCTTCGGCAGATTGCGCCATGCGCTTCCATCCATCAGATTGTTGAGTAGCGGATTGCTTTCAATCTCGAAAATATGCAGCCCATTCCACAGTGCATCCTGTTCCTCAGCATAGATGTGCATCAATTCGTTGAACGAAATCTCGCCTTCCTCATGACGACGGATAAAGCGCAGCACCTGCTTGATCTCGTTCAGATCGACCTCCACCCAGCCGCCATCAAGCGGAATCAGCGGTACTCCGTTTTTGACGATCTCTGCCAGCTCGGCAGCGGATAGCGTTTTGCCATCCAGCACGGCTTGCGGCTCGAATGAAACCATCTGCTCCATGCCCAGCCGCGAATGTTCATTCGGGCTGCGCTTTTCGTGAGGCTGTGCCGTTTTTACTTTTAGCTTCAGACCGGTACGACGCTTGCCTTCCCGGGTCCAGCGTGACGGAATCTGTACCGTGATGCCTGCTTTGCGCAGACGCGGCACATCCTCCTTGAGAAACGTATACACATCCGCCGCTTCCAGCATCCCCCCTACAGGATGCGGATGATCGATCCAGAAGCGCACAATATCCGAGCATTCGGATGCACGCCCTAGTTGAGTTAGCATCGATTGCTGCACCTGATCATAAGTACGCCCACGTACAACGAGGCGGCATTCCTCATGTCGCCATAGCAGCGCAGCTGGCAGCAATACCGCTGGGTCAGATTCATCACCCGCCCAGAATGACATGCGCCATTCCTGCAACGCTGGTGGCAGCGCATCGTTATAACTGCCGGGTTCGCTAGCTGCTGGTGGTTCCAACCGCACAACAAGTGACAATTCACCGTGAGTATCGGACGAGCTGCCCGCTTCTGGCAACGGCACTTCCGCTCCGTTATGACTGCGAATCTCCTTTTCCAGTTCCGCCATATCCTCAGCGGTTCCTTGTACGGCGAGTTCAGCAGACGCATCAAACAGCGTATTCCACCATAGATGTGCCTGTGGCGATGAACCGCGTCGGTAATTCGCTTGGTACATGCGGAATTTGCCATATCCAGCATCCCGCAGCATCCGGCGTACCTCGGCATCCATCATCGCGACGAGGAACGAATGAAGCACCTCGGCGCGAGCCCGCGAAGCGACCGGCGGCTCAGAAGAAGAAAAGAGCGACAACGCCGACAAGCCGATCATCGGAATCGCCTCTGCTAGCTTGGCAAACATCTCCCGATCTTCGCCAACGAGCAGTGGCTTCCATACGCCATGCAGCGATACTTGAGAGCTGCGTCGTCCTGTACCAGCAACCACTTTGCTATCCGGTACGATTTTGCCTTCACGCAGCAGCTTCTCGGCGAACCGAGCTACCGTTTGCCAGTATTTCATCTCGCTTCCGGGCTGGATGCCCTGCGAGGTAATGATCTTTTCATCCCAAGACAGCAGCAGATCGTATGCCTGCTCAGCAGACAGGGCAAGCCCCTCCACCATCCGTCCGGGCAATCGTTTATTACGTCCAGCACGACGAGGCACCGGTTCTTTGGATGCGCTGACCGGGCCAGACTTCAGCTCTGCCAGACGCAGACCGGATTGCGCAAACGGTCGACTACCCGCTGGTAGCTGCACACGGCGCATTACCTTCATCCACGCGTCTACTTTTGGCTCCGACATTTCACCGGAAAAACAGAAAAATACGTCTCCAATCCATATTCCATATAACGGTTGATCCATCATCGTCTCCCGTCCATCTTGGTCAAATCTTTGTGATCGTTGTAATTGGTATTTGTTTTCATACAGGGTATCCCTTTCATCGTCTGTATATGATCAACAGACTGCTGTCGGTCCTCTGTTCCTTTTCCTGCCCAACAGAACGAACAATACGCCTAGAACAGGTATCTTATCTATTATAAGATTGCTTCTGCAAAAATACCATCCCTGCTTTATTTATAAAACGGTGCAAATCGCGTTCTTACGTGTAAAAAATAATCCTGCAAAAGATGTGAAATAGATAAATCGGTTATAATAACGCCAGATCCTTTATCCGCATGATCGGATTTTGTATCCTATACATACTATGAATGGAAAGGATGAATTGGATGATATACACTCGTCCTCTGCTTGAAGTCATCGCCACCAGCCCGGAGGATGCCATGATCGCCGAAGCTTCTGGGGCGGATCGCATTGAATTGATCGCTGCCCAATCGGAAGGCGGATTAACGCCCAGTCTGGGCATGATTCAAGAGATCGTTTCTACTGTGTCCATCCCGGTACATGTGATGCTGCGTCCCCATAGCCGCCATTTTCGCTATGAAGCTGGCGAGATCAACAGCATGCTGCGCGATGCGCAATATATCGCTGATGCTGGTGCGGCTGCGCTAGTACTAGGCGTGCTGGATGATGCGCAGCACGTAGATACGCAGGTATTATCCCGTCTACTGGCAGCAGCGCCGGAGATGAAAGTGACCTTTCATCGTGCGATCGACGAAGCAGCTGATATTCGTCAAGCGATTGTAGCACTAAGCCAATATCCGCAGATTACGCGCATTCTCACATCCGGTGGACGTGCGTCGGTTCTGGATGCGGTAGATGAATGGTCTTCGCTGCAACAGGTGGCGGAGCAGCATCGTATCACGCTGCTTGCCGGGGCAGGATTAACACTAGAAACGCTTGGTGATTTTGTCCAACGTACGGGTGTGCATGAAGTGCATCTAGGCAGTGCCGTTCGATGCGAGGGTAAGATTGCGCTACCGCTGGATGCACAACGTATTCGGAAGGCAAGGCAGATTCTGGATGATGCCCATACTTTGCTTGGATCATAACCAACTACCGCCGGTTTGGCTCTATAACACCAAAATCCCCTACCGTTCAATCGCAGGACATTCATCTAGAGCAGATGTTGGTCATATCGGTTGAGTCAGTAGGGGATTTTCCAATGATCCTTATGGTTAGAAAAGAAATAGGGCATGTCTACCCTTGCATGCGCATTTGCAGAGCATACCGCTGCATCGCAATGCGCGCTGCTCCGATCATACCCGCATGATTGCCCAGCAATGCAGGTTCAAGGCGTACCGGTCTGCCGCCCAGCTCGTCGATACGCTGGTTGAGCAATTTCCACCATGTTTCACGTGTAACAATGATGCCGCCACCGATCACAATCGCCTGCGGATCGAAGATTTGATCCAAATTGATAATCGTGCTGGCAAGATCGTTGAGCCAGTTGTCGAGAATATACCGAGCGCTGCAATCCCCACTGCGTGCGTATTGTAACAGCTCGCGTGATGTCCAGCCCGGCTGATGCTGATATGCCAGCCGATTAAGCGCTTTGCCAGATACATACTGCTCTACACAGCCCTTTTTGCCGCAATTGCACTGTACGCCGCCCGGATGCAGAATCATATGACCCAATTCACCCGCGCCGCCGTATTGACCGGAAATGATCTCCCCGTAATGCACCAGTGCACCGCCAACTCCAGTTCCAATGGTCAGCATAATCCACGACTGAATATCCGCTGCCGAGCCGATCCAGTCCTCGCCTGCCGCTGCTGCATGAGCATCATTCACAGTAAATACAGGCAACCCCGTCATTTCCGATACCTTTTCTGCTAGACGCAGACCTTTCCAACCGGGCAGATTATCCGTCGCATCAATCACGATGCCGCTCTCGCGGTCGATTCGTCCTGCCGAACCAATCCCAATCGCTTTAACTGTAATAATATTTTGTTTGACCCGATCATAAACGATACTTTTTAATTCATTGGCAATATACAGCACACGACCAAGCACATGCTCTGCGCCTTGTTCTGCTTGGGTGGGCAATTCCATACGTTCGATCATTTGCCCGCTGTCGCTGACAAGTGCTCCTTTGATTCCTGTGCCGCCAATATCGATTCCGATCCAGTAGGATTGCATATCTATCATCTCCATGAGTGCATTGATTATATAAGTAGATACAGCACGATCTGCCATATCGTAAAAAGGTCCATCATGGTTCATGTATTACCGTGGATCATGAGCACAAAGGATTATGTAGTTTCCGTGGGGTTCTCCATGTTTATCGTGATTTTATCTATAAAAGATTATATCATCTGTGCAAATAAGCACCAGAATCCGCGTTTCGCGTCCTTTTGCAGTCAAGAAGCACGCTAAATCGCTTACGCGGCTTGAAATGGGAAAAAACCGCTCCTCGGCATACGTCCGAAAAAGCGGTTTTTCCTGCTATACTATAGGCTTGGAGCAGAGCATCGTCATGATCCAAGCCTATAGCATTTCTTGCTCATGTATGTTACAAAACAGCGTTGAATGTTAGCTTCATTACACTTTCAGCACCAATTCATCCAGCTTGCGATCTTCGATCTGAATCAGAATATCACCACTGCTATCGTCCATGCTCCAACCAATTTTACCTTCTGCCAGATCATCCAGCGAGATCCGATCCAGCTGCTCTATAGCAGATGGTGTAAAATTCGGCTGGCGCAGCGTAAAGCGCAAATGCTGACGCTTCGGTCTATGAGTATCCTCAATATACTGGATGCTCAGACGTAGCGCATCCTGTTGCCCTTGTGCACGAACATACAGCTTGGACGTTTTACCACTCTCATAAGCAAACGTCTCACCGTCATCCTCATACAAGGTATATTTCGCATCAAAGGCTGGATTCGTATCTGCACCATACAGATGGAAGGTTACCACATCGTCGGAATCATGATCGCCACTGTACTGGTACAGCGCGCCTTCCGCTACAATTGCACCTGCGCGTACATACATTGGCAGCACATCCAGCGGCGCATCTGCCAAAATTGTACGCCCACCTTCATGCTTCTCGCCTGTCCAATAATCATGCCATACGCCTTCTGGCAAATACACAGCACGATAATCGGTATCTGGGCGATATACCGGTGCAATGATCACATCCGGTCCGAGCAGGAACTGGTCGCACAGATTGGTCACCTTCGGATCATGCGGATATTCCAGCAGCAGTGGACGCATAATCGGCATGCCTGTTTGAGATGCTTCATAGAATAGATTGTACAGATGTGGCATCCAGCGATAACGCAAACTGATATACTCGCGCAGAATCTCCTCTACTTGCTCTCCGAATGACCACGGCTCCTGACGAGTCGTGCCAAGCGCCGAGTGGTTACGGCAGTATGGGAAAAAGACACCCATCTGTGTCCAGCGTACAAGCAATTGCGCCGATGTATGGTGAGCAAAGCCGCCAATATCCGGTCCCGCAAATGGCAGCCCAGACAGCCCCATATTCAGCACCATCGGAATCGCCATCGCCATATGCTCCCAGAAGCTGCGGTTATCCCCTGTCCAGATCGCCGCGTAGCGCTGAATACCGGAATAACCTGCACGGGTCAGAACAAATGGACGACGACCGTTCATATGCCGCTTCATGCCTTCATACGTTGCACGCGACATTAACATGCCGTACAGATTGTGAATCTCCTCATGCGTAACCGGATCACCATCGTTCAGGTGCATCACATCTGGGTCCATCGTTTTCAAATCATTAAACACAGCTGGCTCATTCATATCATTCCAGATCCCGTCGATCCCCATCGAGGCATAAAATTCATGCAGATCGCCCCACCACTGGGCGGTACGCGTCTCTGTAAAATCAGGAAATGCACTTGTACCCGGCCATACATCGCCAAAATAAATATCGCCTTCCAGACGACGGCAGAAATGCTCCTCCTGCACCCCTTCGCGGTAAATGCGGTATTTAGGGTCCTTCTTCACACCCGGATCAACGATCGGCACGATGCGAATCCCCATTTCACGCAGCTCTGCCAGCATTTCTTTGGGATTTGGAAAACGAATCGGATCAAACGTAAACACTCGATACTCGTCCATATAGTGAATATCCAAATAGATCACATCGCACGGAATCTGCTTATCGCGGAACTTGTGCGCCAGATCCATCACTTCCGCCTGATTCATGTAGCTGTATCGGGATTGGTGGTAACCAAGCGCCCATTTCGGCGGCAACGTAATCCGTCCGGTCAGTGCCGTATAGCGATTGATAACGTCCTTCATTTCTGGCCCATAGATAAAGTAAATATCGTACGCACCTGTCATACAGCCGACTGTATAGGCAACACCATGCGAGCGCATATCGAACTCCGATCGCCCCGGATTGTCGAGGAAGATACCATAGTTCAAGCCGCTATGCGTATGAATAAGCAGCGGAATCGATTCGTACAATGCTTCAATCTCTGGCATATGCGGAGCATACACATCCGTATTCCACATCGTATATCGCTCTCCACGCTTGTCGAGAAAGCTGGACTTCTCGCCCAATCCATAAAAGTGAGAGTCCTCTTCCATATTAAACAATGCACTCGTTGCCCCGCGTGGACTCCAGCTTACACTTTCCTGACGAGCAACTTCGACGCCTTCCTTGTTAAACACCGCTAGTGCAAACGTTTGCTTATCAAGGGAAACAATCAATTCACCCGTGCTGAAGCTCAGGTATTCCTCGGTTTCTTCTACATCTGGCTTGATAATTTCCTTCGATGGCAGCACAGCAATCGTCGTCGTCAGATCGATTACGCCTTCGCCAAACACCTTGAAACGAAACTCCGTAGGCGAGAAAAACACCAATACTGCTCCAGCCTTTTGACCGTGACACAGATAGGCACCATCATATTCGCGCCAATCGCGCAGCTGTCCGAAGGTGTTCCATACCTCCTGTATGACTGGGGCGTCTGCTTTATCGGGGTGTATCGCTTCGCTTGTATCTTCCATCATCTGGTTTTCCCTCCATGGCTGATAATGTGAAATGAGAAACAACTGATTATCCATCGCTGTATTATTCGTTGCCGCACCGCGAAGCTGTCCGTTCTATGGAGTCTGGCGTCCACCGAATCTATACTTGTATATTAAGCTACCCAACTCCTGTTCAATCTGCCGCAGGAGAGAATCTTGCCCTTTATGTTGCATCATATCATTTGTGCTAACGTTTGCGCAATCCTTGTTTACACGTCTTGCAACATATATTAAGCGCCTGTATCGGGTGTATGAAGATAGGGAATCGACGCGCATTTCGCTTTACACAGTGCCTTCGCGCCTCCTATCAAAAAGACGATGACAAACAAAAAAGAGTATCTCCATTCAGATACTCTTTTTCGTTTGCCAAGCTGCTATATTGTTATATCAACGCAATTGCAGATTCACCCACTGCTCCTGCATCTGCTGAAGCATCGCTTCCTTACTCAGCTCGCCGACTAAATATTGCTGCATCGTGCTCGCATAGTCCTTACTCAGCCCCATCGGGAATTTCGGGAAAATCCATGGTAGGATTTTGCCAGCATCATTGTAGCGAACAATATCGGCACCGATTGGTCCCAATTGCTTGTCGGTGGTCGGAATATTTTTGAAGGCTGGTACAAATTTGAATTCATCGGTAATGAAATGTTTGCCTGTATCCGAGGTAACGAGCCAATTGAGGAAATCCTTCGCTTCCTGCTTCACTGGCGATTGGTTGTAGATGACCCAGTTGTTCGGTACGCGGACAAACAGGCGGTCATTTTCTTCCTTATTGTTATTGATCGGCATTGGCATCAGACCGATATTCATATTCGGCTTGATTCCATCAATCTGCACCTGCGTCCAGTTCCCCTGCTGCATCATAGCGGCTTTGCCGTTCGCAAACAGCGTTACCTGCGTATTGTAGTCCGTGGTCAATGGATTCGCATTGCCATACTTCACCATCAGATCAAGCAGATTCAGCCATTCGTTAAACTTCTCATTGCCCGGAATCTGAGCCGTACCATTATCCAGATCCTCTACGAATTGCGTCGGGTCAGGCTGATGGGCAAACGGAATCGTTACATTGTGATTGCCCAATACCCACCATTCCTGAAATCCGTTCGAAAAAGGCGTATAGCCTGCCGCTTGCAGCTTCTCACAGGCTGCACGCAGCTCGTCAATCGTCGTCGGCACTTCGGTAATGCCTACCTTTTTGAAAATATCCTTGTTGTAAATAAAGCCGTATCCTTCCAGACCATTCGGCTGACCGTAGATTTTGCCATCCTTGCTGATCTGGTCAGCGGCACCATCGACGATATTTTTCACCCAAGGCTGATCGGATAGGTCTTCCAGATACTCCTGCCACAGATTCAATTCTTCATCCCCACCATTGGTGAAAATGTCTGGAATATCACCCGCCGCAAACTTCGCCTTCAAGGAAGCCGCATAATCCGTACCGCCACCAACAGATTGAATTTGCAGCTCCACATCGGGATGCTCCTTCTCATATTCCACCTTCAGCTTCGCCAGTGCATCGGCGATCTCTACTTTCCCTTGGTAAATATGGATAACCTTTTTCCCGCTCGCCGAGGTACTGCTCTGCCCCGAATTGCCGCATCCCGCCATGATCAGGGACAGACTGGTTAGCAGGATCAGGGAGGTAAGCCACAGCTTTTTCATGCACAGATCCTCCTGTCTTTGAAGTGCCGTTCTTTAGGACAACCTCCATATGATATGGATGATACAATGCTGCCCTCTATATCGTTGTATCCTTCACTTCTTGCTATACAAATGTAAACGAATCGCACGTAGAGAAGCTTCGATATACGCTTGATTCTTGTCATCACTGGTTTAGCCTTTGACTGAACCTGCGGTAATCCCTTGAATGATATACCGTTGCAGGAATAGGAAGAAGATAATAATCGGCGTAATGCCGAGCACTAGCGCTGGCAGCGCCAGATCCCACTGCTTGGTGTACTGTCCGAAGAAGCTGTACGTCGCGATTGGAATCGTGCGCAGCTCTGGACTAGACAGCATCAGAGAAGGCAGCAGATAATCGTTCCAGATCCACAGCGTATTCAGAATGATGACCGTTACGAACATCGGCATCATCAGCGGACACACAATTCGGAAAAACACACCATAGCGATTGGAGCCATCGACCCGTGCAGCCTGCTCAATCTCCAGCGGTACATTTTTAACAAAACCATGAAACAGGAAGACCGACAGCGGTGCGCCGAAGCCCAGATAGCTGACAATCAACCCAAGCATACTGTTATTGAGGCGGTAGGCGCTTGCCATTTCCACCAGCGGCAGCATGATTGATTGAAATGGAATCACCATCGCTGCGACAAATACAAAATACAGAATCTGATTGAATTTGGTTGGACGACGTACCATCTGGTACGCTGCCATCGAGCTGATCAATACGAGGAAAATATTGCTCAGTACCGTAACGATCAGTGAATTTTTAAACGCGGACGGAAAATCAATCGCTGTCCACGCCTCTTTATAGTTGCTCCATACAAATTGCTGCGGCCATGCTGCCGAATTGGACAGAATATCACCGAACGATTTGACCGAGTTCACCGCCAGAAAATAAAACGGCACAAGGAACAATAATCCAACGAGGATCACGACAATTTCCAGAATCAATGTACGGGCGCTGTATCTGCTCTGTACGTCCATTACATCTCAACCTCCCTGCTCTTGGTAGCACGTACCTGAATACTGGTAATGATGGCAACAATCACGAAGAAGATGACAGCCTTGGCTGTACCCAATCCGAGACGGTTATTGGTAAAGGCTTCGTTGTAAATATCCAGTGCCACCGATTCGGTTGCCTTGAATGGACCACCGCCAGTGAGCGCAAGGTTCAAGTCAAACATTTTGAACGCCCATGAGATCGCAAGGAACAAACAAATCGTTACGGCAGGCATTACGAGCGGTACGACGATATGACGGATAATCTGCCAGCGGTTCGCGCCGTCAATCTCTGCTGATTCCAATACGTCCTTCGGAATATTGTTCAGCGAGGAGATATAGATCACCATCAGATAACCCGCCGTTTGCCAAACGAATACGATCACGATGCCCCAAAAGGAGGTTGCCCGATCACCGAGCCACGGCAGTGTAAACAGGCTCAAGCCCGTCGCTTCACCAACAGCTGCAAAGCCGCGGATAAAGATAAACTGCCAGATGAAGCCGAGCAGCAGACCGCCGATCATATTCGGCATAAAGAAGATAGTCCGCATAATATTGCGTGTTCGCAGCGGCTTGGTCAAAATATACGCTAGCGTGAAGCCAAGCAGGTTGGTCAGCACGATCCCTACCACTGTAAACCGAACCGTAAACCAGAACGCGTTGCGGAAGTCAGGGTCTTTGGTCAGAATGTGTGTGTAATTTTCAATACCGATCCAGTTGATATTTTTGGAGATACCATTCCAGTCAGTAAAGGAATAATACAGACCGAGAAAGAAAGGAATAATTACAATTAGAATAAAGAAAAACATAGCCGGGCCTACAAAAACAATCTGATGAAGCCATTGTGTCAGCCGTTTGCGGCTGGACGTTCGCGCAGCTCCGCGCGTTCCTGCTGCTACCCTGGTATCATTCATCATTCCAACCCCTTTTCAATTGTCATTTGACGCGGGTGCTTATGTACTGCTGTCATTCGCAGGCACAGGCACCTGCTCTACAATACGGCTGTCCGTATTGTTATGGGCGAGGCGTTTTGCAGGGCAAAATCGCTCAACCACGGGTGCCGCGCGTATGAGAATGTAACGCTTCACTCGCAATATATTGTTATATACCCAAAGATTGTAAGCTTGATGACACGATCTATTCATTTTTTGATACCGCTATCATCGACGCTGGCTCTACGTTGTGGCAGATTGTGGTCGCACGGGGAAATGGGCACGTGCACACTGCTAGAAATTTATACAGAATTTCTGTGGCTTTTCGTAGGCAAGATGGCAAGCAGCGGGTATATAATTAGCGTACTGTCCTCTACGCGCACTATATTTTCCTTTGAAGGAGGCAATGATGTTGGACAAACTGAATATGTATCGCTGGCTGAATGTGCTAGGTATCGCTGGTGTGCTCGTCGTCAATTACATGGCTTCGGCACTGCGCCTATTCGGCAGGGATACCGGCGAAATCTCCGATCAATATCCGCTGCACATTACGCCGTCAGGGTATGCCTTTTCCATCTGGATGGTCATCTATCTGCTGCTGATCGGCTTTCTGATCTACCAGTTTCGGAATCGGGAAGACAGCCGAGAATCGGTGCAAATGATTGGACCGTGGCTGATTCTGAACTCGCTCTGCAATATGGGCTGGCTGATGCTGTGGCATACGCTGCAATTGGAGATTGCTGTACTGGTCATTCTGCTGTTGCTGGTAACACTGATCGTACCGTATGTGAAGATTCGCCGGATCGTGCGTCCCACAGTAGGGCAAATCTGGCTGGTCAAATTGCCGTACAGCATCTATATGGGCTGGGTATCGGTAGCGACCATTCTGAACATTGGGATCACGCTGTCGAGTCATCAATGGACAGGTTTCGGAATTTCACCGACTGTCTGGTCAGTCATTGGATTAATCGTTGGTGCACTGCTGGCGATTGTGATCAGCTATCGGTTTCGGGATAGCATCTATCCGCTGGTATTTACATGGGCGTACATCGCAATTGCGCTCAAGCATCCAGACATTCAGACTGTCTGGTGGACAGGTATGATTATCGCTGTATTGTTAGCAGCGTACTCGCTGTGGATTTTCTTTGCGAGGAATACGGCGAGGGATTGATAGGTAAACTGTAAAGCGCCAGTATGCAGCAGCGCACACAAAAAACGAACGTCTCTCTTAGGAGGAAACGTTCGTTTTTTGTGTTGGATATATACTTGTTACTGATTATTCTAGTTATGGTATCTACTATTCTGGTTATGGTATCTATTATTCTAGTTCTTATCATCATGATTCTGGCTACATTATCTACTATTCTGATTCTGCTACTGTTTATGATAAGTAGTACATCGCTAAGTAATACACTGTGATGTAGCTTCCAATTCCAATGCAACTTTATACCAAATGACACGCCACCTGATGATCTGGCGCTACCTCGCGGAACTCTGGAATCTCCTCTATACAGCGCTGCATCGCAAACGGACAGCGTGTATGGAACTTGCAGCCAGACGGCGGATTCACCGGGCTTGGAATATCGCCTTTCAGTACAATCCGTTCCCGCTTCAAACGCGGAATCGGAATTGGCACGGCGGACAGCAGCGCCTTGGTATACGGATGCAGTGGATGCTTGAACAGCTCGTCACGCGGCGCTTTTTCTACCATCGAACCGAGATACATCACGCCAATCGTTGTGCACAGATGCTCTACTACACTCAGATCATGCGAGATGAACAGATAGGTCAGTCCACGCGTTTCCTGCAAATGACTGAATAGATTGATAATCTGCGCCTGAATGGACACATCCAGCGCAGATACTGGCTCATCCGCGATGATCAGATCAGGGTTGAGAATCAACGCGCGTGCAATCCCGATCCGCTGACGCTGACCACCGGAGAATTCGTGTGGAAATCGGTCGATATGATACGACGATAATCCGCAGGATGCCAGTACATCCTGTACCCGCTCACGAATCTCATGCTCTGGCGCGAGTCCGTGATCCAGCAGCGCCTCCCCAATCGCATCACCAATGCGTACACGCGGATTGAGTGAGCTATACGGGTCTTGGAAAATCAACTGCATACGCGGGCGCAACCGACGCAGCTCCTGCGGCGATACGTTATACAGATCAATCCCGTCGAAGTGTACATCGCCTGCCGTTTTGTCAGTTAAACGAATGGCAGTACGTCCAACCGTCGATTTGCCGCTGCCGGATTCACCGACTAGACCGAAGGTTTCGCCCGGACGGATCGTCAGGCTGATGTCATCGACGGCTTTGACATGACCGACAGTACGACCAAGCAGACCGGATTTGACCGGAAAATACTTTTTCAGATTGCGAATGTCCAGCAGTGGCTGTTGTACAGAGGATGCGGCTGATGACATAGAGGGCGTAGCATATACCTGATCAGACATGTGCAGCGACCTCCTTTTCGTACAGCCAGCAAGCAGTCTTCTGTCCGTTGTCCAGCTTTCGCAGCGGCGGTTGCTGATTGCGGCAGATGTCCATGCAATGCTCACACCGTTCATGGAAATAGCAGGATTCCTTCAACTCCAGCGGATTGGGTACATAGCCGGGAATCGAATAAAGCGATTCCTTGCGCTGATGAATGACTGGCTTAGAGCGCAGCAAACCTTGCGTATACGGATGGCGCGGCTGCTCGAACAATTCCACCACATCGCCTTCCTCCACCACTTTGCCGGAATACATCACCACTACGTAATCCGCCATCTCCGCTACAACACCCAGATCATGAGTGATCAGCAGAATCGACATGCCCGTTTCGTCGCGCAGTCGGCGCATCGTATCCAGAATCTGTGCCTGAATCGTAACATCGAGCGCTGTGGTTGGCTCATCAGCGATCAGCAGCTTCGGCTGGCAGGAGATCGCAATTGCGATCATAATCCGCTGTAGCATGCCACCGCTCAGTTCATGCGGGTACGAGCGTACAATCTGCTCTGGACGTGAAATGCCCACCTCGCTGATCAGCTCCAGCGCACGTTGATTGGCTGCTTTGCGTTTCAGCCCGCCATGCACCATCAGCGGCTCGGTCAGCTGCTCACCAATCGTCAAGACCGGATTGAGCGAGGACATCGGCTCTTGAAAGATCATCGAGATCTCATTGCCACGAATGGCGCGCAGATGATGCTTGCTGCATTGCAACAAATCCTGTCCTTCAAATTCGATAGAACCACCGGCAACCTGTCCTGCCGGTTCCTCAACCAGACCCATCACCGACAAGGCAGTAATACTTTTGCCGCAGCCCGATTCACCAACGATACAGACAATCTCGCCCGGCTTCACCCGCAGGCTAACATCGTCCACCGCCCGCACGATGCCTTCATCTGTGCGAAATTGAGTTTGCAGATTGCGAATCCGCAATACACTGTCACTCATGCTGTCCACCTACTTTCTCTGCTTCGGATCAAGTACATCCCGCAGCCCATCCCCAAAAATATTAATCGCAATCACCGTAATAAAAATAGAAAATCCGGGCGGCACCCACAGCCACGGACGCTCCTGAAAATCAATCATATTGTTCGCCGTATCGATCATATTGCCCCATGTTGGTGTCGGCGGCATTACGCCTAGCCCGAAGAAGCTTAGCACCGATTCACTCAGAATCGCGCCGCCGATATTCAGCGTCGCAATCACGATCAGCAGCGGCACTAGATTGGGCAGCAGATGATGCACCAGCTTGCGCCGATCGCGCAATCCCAGTACCGTCGTCGCCTGCATGAATTCACGCTCCCGCAGCGATAACAGCTGCCCGCGAATCATACGTGCCAGCGACGGCCACCCGACAAAGCTCAAAATAAGCATAACGATATACATCCGATAATCCGTCGGCACCTTCCACTCTGACAACAACGCACCAAAAATAAACAACAGCGGCAAACTAGGAATTGTCAGCAGCAGATCAGCAATCCGCATAATAATCTGATCGACAATCCCACGATAATATCCCGCAATCGCACCGAGCAGCGTCCCGATAAAGACGGATAGAAACATCGAGGCAATGCCGACCGTGAGCGAGATCCGTCCCGCCTGCATCACACGAGTCAGCACATCCCGCCCCAGCTTATCTGTACCGAGCCAGTGCTGCGCACTTGGCGCATGATTCATCATCCGCATATTCACTTTGCCATCTGTATACGGAGAAAATAAGGGACCGATAAAACAAACCAAAAACATCAATACCACCACGACAAAGCCCGCTACTGCCAGTCGGTTTTTGACCAGCTTGCGAATGGATTGTCGCCATAATGACGAGCGAGCAGCCGGTTTACGCGCTGCTGCTCCCGTCAATTCTACCTGCACCGAGGGCATAGATTCCCCATCCTTCCTGTGCCTTGTGCTTGCCTGCCGGAGCCTGCTCATCTACAGCTTCACCCGTGGATCTGCCACATGATACAAAATATCCGACAGCAACGTACCGATCACCGTCAGTACGGCAATAAACATCGTAAAGCCCATCAATAGCGGATAATCGCGCACCGTAAAGGACTGCATATACAGCTGCCCAATTCCGGGCCAATTGAAAATCCGTTCAATAATCAGTGAACCCCCGAACAGCGCGGGTAGCTCAAAGCCAACCAGCGTAATCGCAGGCAATAGCGCATTGCGCAGCGCGTGCTTGAACAGCACCCGTCGCTCGCTTAGCCCCTTAGCACGCGCAGTTCGGATATAATCCTGCTTGATCACATCAATCATATTGCTGCGGAAATATCGGGTCAGCGACCCTACACCTAGCAGCGTCATCACGATCACGGGCAGTGTCATATGATTCAGCACTTCCACAAAGTACGCCATACCAGTCGCATTGCTACCCGTCGTGACCATTCCACCGGGCGGCAGCCATTTCCAGTCTACCGCCAGAATCTTGATCAGAAACAAACCGATAAAAAACGACGGAATCGACATCGCCGCAAAAATCCCGACCATCACAATCGTATCAAACCACGAATACTGACGGTATGCGGCAACGACCCCAACGATCACCGCAATCACCCACGTCAAAAAGGTTGATACCGCCGCTAACAAAAACGAATTCCAAATATACTGATTGAACAGCGTCAGCACGGGCATTTGCTTATCCAATGAATAGCCAAAATTCCCGTGAAACGCCTGATTCATCCATGCCGCATATCGTTCTAGCAGCGGCTTGTTCAACCCATACAGCTCGCGCAGCTCAGCCTTGCGTTCTGGGCTCAGCTTAATATTGCCGCTAATAAAGTCGCCCGGTGTCATCGCATACAGTGCGAAGATCAGCAGCGACGCTGCCAGTAAGATGAACACCGTATACGATAAACGGCGAATCAGATATGCGCCCATATGCAACCCTCCTGCCCTGATGAATGACGCAGACAGTTTCTATCTACTTGTGCTGAGAACATCATCATTTTTGCAGATTCCAGTCCGGTACGCTGGAAGCGATACCGTTGAATGGACTGACATTCAAGTCCTGAATACGCCCATTGTACGCATAGACTGTCTTTTTATAATTGGTGAAAATAACCGGCAGATCATCGTTCAGCAGCTTGAAGATTTTGGCATAGATTTGTTTGCGCTGCTCAATATCCGATGTTGCCAGCGCTTCATTGTACAGCTTCACAAACTCTGGATTGTTGTAGCCCTTAACCTCGCCATCGAGGAACTGTGTCAGCCCGTCAGACGGATCGGTCAGCATCGCTGTGGAGAAGGATGCCAGATCGTAATCGCCACCTTCTACCTTGGACACGAGCGAGTTAAAGTCGGCGAATACCTCTGGTTGGAAGTCTATGCCAATCGCTTTAAAGTTCTCGGTCGCAACAGCGATAAACACATCGGTTTGTGGGCTTTTTGTACCGAGATAGTGAATGGTGAGCTTCTGTCCGTTCTTCGTACGGATACCGTCAGAGCCAGCTGTCCAGCCTGCTTCGTCCAGCAATTGATTCGCTTTGTCTGGGTTATACGCATACGGGTTGATGCCGTCCTGCGTGTATGCCCATGAGATCGGTGCCGCTGGGATATTGGCAAGCTCGCCTGCTCCTTGGTTGGCATCGACATAGATACTTTGACGATCCAGACCGTAGGTGATTGCCTGACGTACCTTTTTATCCTTCAGCGCATCATGCTCCAGATTCGGTTGCAGATAGCTGTAGGTGCTGCCGGTGTACGGCAGAATATTGACGAAGCCGAGACTTTTCAGCTTGTCGATATTTTCCTGCGTGGCACTGAAAGCGGCAAAGTCGATCTCACCAGTCTCCACGTATTGCCATGTATCGCCTTCGGATGTTTTGTAGATAAAGTTTTTCGTTTTTGGAGCGCCTTTAAAATAATGCTCGTTCGCCGTAAAGCGCACTTCCTGTCCGGGCAGGAACTTCTCCAATACGTAAGGACCGTTGCCGAGCGGCTTCAGGTGCAGGTCTTTGATGTAATCCAGATGCCCGAAGCTGTAATCCTTGCCATAGTAGGCTTTGGAGAGTACATCGCTGCCCAGTGTCAGCAGAGCGGTTGCGTTCGGCTTGGCAATCGTCACCGAGATCGTTTGCGGATCGGTGACTTTGATACCGGAAATGCTGCCCGCCTTACCGTCGTGATACTCCTGACTGCCTTCGATACCGAGCGCCGGAATCAGCGAATCGCCGTCGTACGCCTTGTCATGCAGAATCGTCCATGTAAAAGCCACATCGTCGGCGGTCAGCGGCGAGCCATCGCTGAAGGTTAGGTCTTTTTGCAAATGAAACGTGTATGTACGCTGATCGTCCGAAATATCCCAGCTAGTCGCCAGATTCGGAGCAGGTAGTCCTTTATCATCCGTTGTTACAAGGGAAGCGAATAGCAGTGACGATACATTGCCGTCATACCCGCTTTGGTGAAAATATGGCGTAAACGCACCACTTGGATCGGTGAGCGCCATAATGATCGTATCCGTACGCTTCTGGGCTGCGGCTGGCAGCTTGGACAGATCGGGTGCTTTATACAATTCCGTCAGCGCTGCGCTTGCACTCTGACCGGTTGCGGAAGACTCACTGCCGCTGGAAGCTGTCGAACCGGATGCTCCTTCATTCGAGCACGCCGTGAACAGCAGCGAAGATAACAGCACACCGGACAGCAAAGTCATACTCTTTTTCATACATCATACCCCTAAATTTAATTATTCCGACCGATTAACTCAGAAAAGCCGGTAAGCCCTATTATAAAAACCTCATCCGGTTCTGTAAATAGAGAACTTGAAACCATTTAAGAAAAAAGTAAATTTATGTATGAGTGTGCATGTAAAAAAGACTGCCTCCGAGGGAAGCAGTCTTTATGCCTGTTAGGGTCATACTGATGATGGTACAAGCAGAGTCATTTGACCTGCTCAATGCTCGATAAATTGCAGCAGCCCTGCTCGTAGTTCATCGAGCGCCTGCTGACGCAGACTGTACGATACCAGTGTTTCGCCTTTGATATGTGCATGCAGCAATCCGGCGCTGCGCAGCTTGGTTACATGATCATGCGTAATGCCCTTAGATAATCCAAGATGACGCACAATTTCGATAAAGCTACGTGGTCCTTTGTGCAGATAACGCAAAATCTTCAATCGACTCTGCTCGCTCAGACTGCGTAGCATCCGATATTCATACGGTGGTAAATCGCCATCATCGCCAAAATGCACGCGCGACGCGTAATGACAGATCGTAAAGTCCCGATACGCATACAGTACATTCAGCGGCTGAAAATGATAATGCGGCACTAGCACCAGCTGCTTCAACTCCTGCTGCGGTTCCAGCACAATGCCTGCTGTTGTCTGATCGACAAAGCTTGCCGTTGCGCCGTGCTGCTGCAATTGCTGCCGACGCTGCACCGCTTCGTCATCCAGTCGCTGCAAGATGCGCGGATCAAGCGTATCAAAATAAAACGTACTCCACTGATCAAATACCGTTAGTAGACGACTGCGCAATCGAGCGACACTGGCAGAGGGCTGCTGCCCCTGCTCCACCAGCAATTGTTCAAGCTGCTGCACAGTCATAGCCTCCAACCAACGCACAAAGCCTTGCGGCGTATCGGCGGGGCAGCAGCAGACTAGCAGCACAACCAGCCGCCATTCGGTATCAATGCTCATCTGCCCTAGCCGCTCGCGCAGCGTTTCTGGAATACGGTCCTCCACCTGTTTGACCCAATCAGGGTCCATATCCAGCTTTTTGTACGAGGGACGGCAGATGTACGCATGCAGACTGTTCAGACACTCATACAGCGGCGTAAAGCGAACCTCGACACCATAAGGCAGAATGGCGTCCATTATTTTTTGAGCGCGATGACTTCAATTTCTACCAGTGCATCCTTCGGCAGACGAGCCACCTGTACCGCACTGCGCGCCGGATATGGCTCTTGGAAAAATTGTCCGTAAATCTCATTCATCGCTGCAAAATCATTCATATCATGCAGGAAAACTGTCGTTTTTACGACTTGATCCAAGCTGCTGCCCGCAGCTTCCAGCACAGCGGTTACATTTTGCAGCGCTACGCGTGCCTGCTCCTGCACACCCTCTGCCAATTCGCCACTTGCCGGGTCCAGACCCAGTTGACCGGAGGCGAAAATAAATAATCCTGCGTCAATCGCTTGCGAATATGGGCCCAATGCGCCCGGTGCACGATCCGTTGCAATCGGTTGTTTGCTCATGAATAAATGACCTCTTTTCGTATATAAAATGAGCGGTCTGCGTCATCGTTACCAATGACGGCAAACCGCTGTGCCATGGTTCATGGTCTGTTTTTATAATAAAGGGCGTCCTACACATTGGCAACCATCCACTGTGCGTGCCTGTGCGTTTGGCTTGTTTATGGTTTGCATTGTTTGTCTATCCTGTACGTCCGATATACTGTCTCGTACGTCATACTGTCTCATGCTTCTCGTCTACTATTCTCACTTGCTGCTTACACTTCAATCTCACGGTACTGCTGAATCGGAACGGCAGCTGGTGCCTTGAGCACACGTCGTCCGGCAGTCACTGCCAACAGCAGCAATAGCAGCCCGACCAGCATCTGGAATCCAAATGCTTGTACCCAGAATGGAAATGGCTTGAGCCATTCAAAGATCTGCCCACCCAACAGCGGTCCGATAAACGAAGCAAATCCAGTAATGCCGGAATAGACGGCAATGAACATCGGGCGTGCATTTTTCGGTGTGTCTCCAATAATAAAGTTAAAGGACAGCTGGTTGAAGCCGCCAATGCCAATTCCTAACAGCATATGAATGATCAGCAATCCTACAATGACGGGCAAAAATGCAAGCAATCCCCATGCCATGCATGCTACCGCAATAAATGGCAATGTCCAATACAGCAGCGTTTTGTTGCTAAAACGGGCATTCAGATTCCCCCAAAAGTAGAAGCCCAGCATCATGAACATCGTTTGGACGACCGTCATTATCGTTGTCACCGAATAGCTCACCTTGAGCACTTCCAGCATCACATATGAATACAGTGGAACAACTAGCGTCTGCATCAGCAGCCATGCCGCTAGAAATAGCGATGCTTTAATAAACGGTCCATCATAGAGCGGCTGGCGCAGCATCGGTACGAACTTCGTTTCCGTCGAGCGCTCAAACGGGGCATCCGGGTAAAAAAGGATAATCCCAATATTGATCACCGCACAGGTCCACACGATGATGTACAGCCACAGAAAGCCCATGCCGCCCGGCACCTGATCCAGCAAAATGCCGCCGACAAACAGCGTCAGACTACCCAGTGCATTCAAGATCGTATTCCGTATACCAAAATAACGTCCTCTCAGTCGTCCAGGCACAATATCGCCAATCAGCGATGCCCAGACAACCCCGATCACTGCATTACACAGAAATGCAGCTACATACAGCACGATAAACCAGTTGACCCAGACTGACTTGTCAAACAGAAATGGCACTAGCCCCGTCGCTCCCCACAGCACCCGCTGTAAGATCGTGAACAGCACCAGCACCCATTTGCGTGTATTCAGTCGTTGTAGCAAAAAGGCGATAATAATCTGCGCCACATTCACCAGCGTTGTCAGGGCGATAACGAATCCAATTTGCCCAGAGCTTGCTCCCAAATAGAGCAAAAATCCGGTCAAAAACGGTCCACCCAGCAAGGTCGAGAAAATGGTGGATGGAATCCCTTCGATGGTAGCGATATGCAAATGGCTACGGTACATCGAGTATCTGCGCTTTTGCATATTCAATCGGTTTACTCCAAGTGCGCGTCTTCGTTTCATAAGCTGCCTCCCTTGCGGCAGAAATTAAACTGACTCGAAACTGTTATTTTCCTTGCTATGCGATCAGACATCCACAACGTATGATCCTTGATTCTATGTTTTTACCCGCTGATTTTCGGACCAAACGCTGATGTACGGCGCTATATCCGATTCCCCCATCATCGTGAACGCTTACATTCGCATGGTTACGGGAACTATTCACTTTCACAAAAATATTGTTTTTTTTACAAATTTCATGCAAAAAGGCAGCCTACCTTCAGGCTGCCTTTCGTTGACTATGAGATCCATCCTATATGATCTATACATCGCTATATGAGGGTAAACGAAGCACCATTCCGTGGTAAGCGAGGCATGATGTCTACAAAGTCGTTCGCCATACAACATCGGTGGATAGTCATCTGTTCATCACACATATTTCCACCTATCGCTTCGGCTCGTTGATCGGCAAATATAAGGAAAATGTACTGCCCTGTCCTTCCACACTATGCAGACGCAGATGACCGCCCAACAGATTCGCCAGATCGCGGCTGATCGACAAACCTAGCCCTGTACCGCCATAATGTCGAGTAATGGAGCCGTCCGCCTGCTGAAAGGCTTCAAAAATCATCTCATGCTGGGTGGCAGCAATACCAATCCCTGTATCACTCACCTCGAATACTAGCCAATCCATTTCTTCATCGGCATCCGCTTCGGTACGCTTGCAAATATGCAGGGTCACGCCGCCCTCATGTGTAAATTTAAAAGCATTCGCAAGCAAATTCCGCAAAATCTGCTGGACCCGCTGCGAATCCGAGATGATCACGGCAGGAAGTGGCTGTTCTAGTTCCACATGAAACAGCAATCCCTTGCGCGCCGCTGTCATTTCAAAATGTATTTGCAGCAGTTCAGGAATCTCGCTGACATTCACTTCTTCATATACAATTTCCAGCTTGCCTGCCTCGACCTTGGACAGATCAAGCACATCGTTTACGAGCTCTAGCAGATCCATACCGGAGCGGTAGATCATACTGCTGTACAGCTTCGTTTCTCCCGGTGTACGTTCCTCGTCCTGCTCCGCCATCAGCTGCGCCAAATTGATAATACTATTCAGCGGCGTACGCAACTCATGCGACATATTGGCGAGGAATTCCGACTTGTACTGTGAAGCTAGCATTAACTGACTGGCGCGTTCCTCCAACACATGATGCGCCTGCTGTAATTCACTCGTTTGCTGGGATAGCAGTCGATTGGCATGCTCAACCTGCATAATCCGCTGCTGCTCCAGATGAAATTCGCGCAGCAACATCATAATGACACAGCTCAACACAATCGACACGGGCAGCAAGACAGGCGCAATTTCAGTCAAATACATTCGGGTCGGCAAGATGCCAAAGGTAGCGATATTGAATGTATTCACCAGATTCACCGTCAAAATCGTGATCAATCCTTTGAATGCTAAACTCGCAACACTACTACGCATCCACACATTCAATACTGCACTCACGACACCAAGAATCGTAAGATTCAGCCAGCCGATAAAGGCGGCTTCATCCACGCTATATGTAAACCGAGTCAGCCCAATCCCAAATCCGATTAGCATAATAATACTTGGGCGCGAATACACCATTGATGCCACGATCAATGGAAGAAAACGCATATCAAAGATCAGATTGTCCGGCATCCGAAACCCAAACGCTGAGCTAATCCAGCCTGCAAAAATAAGCAAAATAATCGAAAAGATATATTTCAAGCGTAACGAGACGCGAGACAAACCGTATTTGTACAACAGATTTGCCAGATAAGCGAGCGTTACTAGCATCCCTGTATTCACAAGGAAGTTCTTCACAAGTTCCATATGCTCACTCCTGAAAATCGGATAGGATTCATAACGCCTAATAGTGATGTGCATCATTTTATAAAAATGTAAAATAATTGGTAATGCCGTCTTCATCATACCACAAACAAAGCCAGATTCATCCCTTTTGTACCTAGGAGGCTTCTGGTATGATGGGTACACATCGTGACATCCAAAAGGAGGCTGTTTTTATCCATGACATTTCGTGTATCTGCCGTGCAGTATCATCTTCATACGATCTCTTCTTTCGACGAATTCGCGGAGCAAGTGACGCATTATGTGCGCACCGCTCAAGAATTTGATGTCGATTTCATTTTGTTCCCTGAATTTTTCACGACACAGCTGCTTTCGATTGGCGATGAACAGGGCAAAGCGCTTGGTATTGAGCGTCTGCCGGAATTCACTGAGGCTTATCTAGAGCTGTTCCAACGTCTTGCTCAAGAAACCGGTACTCATATTATCGGCGGCACACACGTAATTGAACAGGAGGGCAAGCTATATAATACCGCCCACCTCTTTTATCCAGATGGCAATGTTGCATCCCAAGCGAAAATCCATATCACGCCAACCGAAGTGACCGAGTGGAACATGTCTGCTGGCGACGGTCTGAGCGTGTTTGAAACGGATAAAGGTACGATTGCTCTGCTCACCTGCTATGATATTGAATTTCCCGAGATCGTCCGCATAGCAAAAGCGCGCGGCGCGGATGTGATCTTCTGTCCATCCTGTACGGATGATCGCCACGGCTTCCACCGGGTTCGTTATACCAGCCATGCCCGTGCGATAGAGAATCAGGTATATGTTGTGACGACTGGCACCATCGGCTCCTTGCCAACCGTTGACTTTATGCGCGGTAACTTTGGTCAGGCAGCCGTCATTACACCGAATGATGTGCCGTTCCCGCCGCGCGGTATTTTGGCAGAAGGCGAGATCAACGACGATATGATCATCGTTGCCGATTTGGATTTGGATTTGCTGTACAAAGTCCGTGAAAAAGGCTCGGTCACCACATGGCGCGACCGTCGTACCGATCTGTATACCGACTGGAGCTGATCCGTATGAATCAGGTTTCTTCTCGTGTACAGCAGTACTACAAATCCTGCTATGTATTTCATGATAAACGCCCGTATCCAGCGATTATTCGCTCCTATACAGCGCAGGATCATAAACAGATGATTGCGGTGCAGGCGGCTGCCTTTCCCCCGCCGTATCCACCGGAATTGTGGTGGAATGAGGAGCAGTTGAATGAGCATGTCAGTCGTTTTCCACAAGGAGCATTATGTGTAGAAATGAATGGTGTTATCGTTGGCTCTATGACGGGACTGCTGATTACATTTGATGCTGAGCATCCGCAGCATACATGGGAGCAGATCACCGATCATGGGTATATCCGCAACCATGATTCAGAGGGCGATACGCTATATGTTGCTGATCTTTGCGTGCACCCCGATTATCGGCAATGGGGTCTGGGCAAACTGCTGATGCAGTCCATGTACGAAGTGACGACCGCACTCGGCTTGCAACGGCTGCTTGGTGCCGGACGGATGCCGGGTTATCACAAATGGGCTGCGCACTACACGCCGCAGCAATATGTGGAGCGTGTAACGACCGGTGAGCTGTACGATCCGGTGATTTCCTTTTTAATGAGATGCGGACGGACACCCTTGACGGTTATTCCTGATTATCTGGATGACGAAGAATCACTGAATTATGCGGTATTAATGGAATGGAACAATCCGCTACCGCTGGTGAAGGGCTGAACCTCAACGTGTTTTGCTGACATACAATCACTTTTTATTTCTTATCGTGCTGAAAGACGGCAAATAATAGACTGTAAGATATGTGGCTGAAGCAAACATTATATTTCATTGCCCTGCGTTTGAAGGTTGCACATGCTAGTCATATAAGGAGGATAAATAGGATGGAATATACACGTATTACGCATATTGATGATCCGTTGTTCGCGGATATGCACGCAATGATGGGACGCATTTTCCCAGCGGAGGAAGTATTGGAGTTTGCATTGTGGCGCGAGCCGTTGGAAGACCCGGGGATTCGTGTATTTGTGGCTGTGCATGAAGGGAACGTCGTTGGGGCAACCGAATATCGGTATTACGAGGATGACAATGTGGCGATGACCGACTTTACGATTATCAGTGAACCGGGACTCGGTGTTGGACCTTTTCTGGCACAGCATCGCCAAGCCGATCTGAAAAAGCTAGCTGCGGATAACGGCAAAGAGCTATTCGGTATGTTCGCTGAAATCTACGATCCGTACCGTGCACAGCGCCATGAATTTGGCGGCATCAAGCCGATGGACCCATTTGTCCGCCGCGAAGTGCTGGCGCATCTCGGCTACCGTCGACTGGACTTTACGTATGTGCATCCATCATGGAACAATGATGGTGAAGCGGTATCCGAGCTGGACCTCTGCTTCCTATCCTACGATCCTTCCGCCCACTCCTTACCGGGCGCATTGATTGAGAAATTCCTGCGTCGTTATTACGCAGTGCTGGCACAGAAGCCAGATGCGTGGGAACACATGGTTAGCGAGGTTGGTGCGCGGGGGCAAGTGGAGCTGCTGCCACTGTAACAGGCAATGACTAGTAGTGCGCATCATGGGAATATTCTCTTAGAAATATCTTCATACTTTGATATGGAAAAAGCCCTCTCCATCGTATTCCAAATGGAGAGGGCTTTTGTATGCTAGGGTCATTCCTGCGCTTTCTTATGATCACGGGAAGATCATTGCAGAGCGAAATGGGTTACGCTTCCTTATAGCTTTTTCGATACCTGTAACGCCTGACGACGCGCGACCGGCAGCAATACCGGAACTAACGATACCAGCCCCAGTACTGCGAGTACTACACCTGTCCAGAGCGGTGCGGTCAAGCCATAGCCGTGATCCATGGTACGCCCGCCGATGGATGAGCCGAGCAGCACACCGAGCGTAATGAACGAGGTGTGCACTGTATTGACCAGCATTCCACTTCCTCCTGCCCGCATGACTCTGGTCGACATCGCTGGATTCAGCGTAATGCCAGTTAAACCGATCATCAGCATGGCAGCCAGCACGATGATTTTCACCTGTGCGAACAAGGCGAAGCCCAGCAATCCGATCAACAGCAGCACCAAGCCGCCCACCAGCACTTTCATCATATACCGATCTGCCAATCGCCCTACGACGATATTGCCGAATACGGTAGCTGCGCCGTACAGCACGAGCAGCCACGGCACGGTACTCGCCTGAAATCCCGACAATCCGGTGAGAATCGGTGAAAAATAACTAAATGCCGCAAAGGTCGCCCCAATAATGAACATACTGGTCATATACGCTGCCCACAGCCCTTTCTTGCGGAAGGATGTCCATTCTGATACCGCCTTGCCCCCAGTCGAAGCCAGTGCTGGAATGAGCAGCAATGATACCAGACCTGATAGCAATACGAATACGTCCACAATCCAGAAACTAGTACGCCAATCCCAAGCCTGCGTCGCTGCGGTAGCTAGCGGTAATCCAGCGATATTGGATAGCATCGCACCGCTGAGCACGACCGAAGCCGCCCGTCCACGCAGCTGTTCATGCACCAGATCAGAGCAAATCGAGATCGCAATACCAAACGCTGCCGACGACGAGATCCCCGTTAATATCCGCGCCACCATCATACTTTCATAATTCCATGATAATGCGCCCAGTGTCTGCCCGGCGAGGAAGATGATCACCAGCAGCATTAACGCGGTTTTTTTCGGTATTTTACTAAGGAAAATCGCCAGCAATGGTCCGCCTACTGCCATCGCTCCCGCATACGCAGAGATGAGATAACCGATCATCGCAATCGATACGCCAAATTGCTGTGACAATTCGCTCATCATTCCCGCCACCATAAATTCCGAGGTTGTCATCGCAAACATAATCAATCCAAGTATGTACACTGTGATAGGCATCTTTTTTTCCTCCTATTTTGTAATAATCGTTACAGAATTGTCCAAAAAACAAACCGGCATATCCAATGCCAGTTTTGAGGCTTGAGCCAGTGAGACGATCCTTGCCGTCAATTCGCATTTATCCGCCAAAGATCGCCGTTAATGTTCCACTTGCGATCCGATGGGCAAGCTCGCGATTTTGCGTGCCTTTGTTCAATACACGCATTCCGTAAAAGCTGCTCAACAGCATCGCCGCCAGTTCTGCTACTTGAGTATCCGTTGACTGCGAATCCGGCAGCTGCAATTCGCCGCTTTCTACCGCTTCCTTCAGCACAGCAACAATCATATCCTCCAATAAATCAACATGTCGCCGAAAAATCCGATCCACATCGTCGTCCATCCCGCCGCGCTCCATCGCTGAATTGATAACGAGACAGCCAGGCTTATGCTCCTCGCCAAAGTCAAACGCCATTGGAAAATCCAGCAACGCCTGCAAACGCTCCTTAGCTGAAATCGGACGCTGCAAAATTTCCTGCTGATCGTTTACCCCTTGCAAATCGTAATACTCCAGCGCTTCAATATACAGATCATGCTTGTTGCCAAAGGCGTTATACAGACTGCCCCTGCCCAATCCAGTCTTCTCGCATAGGTCCTGTGCCGAGCAGGCAGCATATCCTTTTTGCATAAATGCTTCGACTGCAGCTTCCACTACACGCTGATCTTTAAATTCCCGTGGTCTACCTGGTGCAGGCAAGATGCTCCCTCCTTTGATCTGATCCAACGTACTTCCATCTGGAAGGTCAGCTTGATTTCAGAATTGAGATCAGTATACCTATTTTGTAACGATCAGTCAAATACTAAATATAAAAGTAGACGGCTGTAGCTCCCCCGAGAGGATTCTACAGCCGTCCTTTATGTTATGTGCCTTCTATGTCGTTGTCAGATGCAATGTAATACTATCGTACTTCCAACGAAGATGCAAGTGTTTTTATAAAATAGTTACCTTTTGGTAAATATTACAAGCCACTCCTCATTCATGTCTTATGCCATCATATTGGACGCGTTATGGTAACATAAACATAGAACGATATTAAAAAAGCACTACCGTTCCGCAGATGGGACGATACGGTTGTACGTAAGGAGAATGGCAAGTGAACCTAAAGGTGTACCGCAATTTGATTATTTTACTGCTCTGCTTAGTATCAGGCATCGTCGATGTGATCGGCTATCTGAATCTGGGCAGAGTATTCACCGCTAATATGACTGGCAATATTATCGTAATGGGAATGGCGATTGGCAATCTGCATACGGTATCCTTTTTGCGCTCTGGGGTAGCCTTTGCTGGATTTATTATCGGTAATGCTGTCGCCAGACTCATGTTAGGCAGCAGCAAGCCTACCGGATTATGGTCGCCGCGATTGACTGTGCTGGTAATTATCCAGCTCGTCTTTTTCCTACTCTTCTCGGTGATGGCGCAGTCGCTGCTCATTCCAGCAGTAGAATATGGTCTGATCGCGCTGCTCAGCTTTACGATGGGCACGCAGACAACGATGGCGCGTCGACTTGGAGTGGCGGGTATCTCCACCACCGTATTGACGAACAATATGGCAAGTGTCGTGGAGGATGTAACTGCCCGTTTGCGTCAACTGGCGCGACGTGACGGATCAGCGGCGCGTGACGGCTGGCCGCTTGCCGAAACCTTGCTGCGTAGTGCAGCGATTCTAATCTATGGCGGCGGTGCAGTGATTGCTACAATTGTGGAACAACGCTACGCGCTGCTTAGTATTTGGATCGTAATTATCATTATGCTGATTGTACTATCCATCGCGATATTCGCCTTTCGCAAGCCAGCACAAAATTAAATATATCGGCAAAACACAACTCCAGCATTCATTCAGGAAGCAAGCACGCCTTTTGAGGGTAATAACTACTGCTATTGAAGTGCTTACTCTACATGCCGTACTTTGCATACGGCTGACTCCATAAATATAAGACCGGGTGGTAATGCCATAACATGAAAAATATCTGGACTATTTACAAAACCGACTGGAAAAACCTGTTCAGTGTGTCGACCGGCATTTTGCTGGTCATTGCGATCATGCTGCTGCCGTCTGTCTATGCTTGGTTTAATATCAAGGCAATGTGGGACCCGTACAGCAATACGTCCGGCATCATCATCGCAGTGACCAATCAGGATAAAGGCACCAAGATTCAAAACAAGCAGGTCAATGTTGGTGATCAAGTCGTTGCCAATCTGAAAAAGAACAACAAGCTCGGTTGGACGTTTGTGGACGAGAAACAAGCACAAAAAGGGCTAGATAACGGCAATTATTATGCCACTATCCTGATTCCGTCCGACTTTTCCGAGAAGATTGGCAGCATTCTGACCGATGATCCGGTCAAGCCGCAGATCGTCTACACCGTCAATGAAAAGATCAGCGCCATCGCACCCAAAATCACTGATAAAGGCGCGACCACATTAACGCAGGAGATTAGCGAGGAATTTATCGAGACCGCCAGCGAAGCCGTGCTGACCAAGATGCAGGAAGCCGGTATCAAGCTGGAGGAAGAACTGCCAACCATTCGCAATATTGAGAACAAAATTCTAACGCTGGAAGCGCGTCTACCGGAAATTAACCAGTTTGCCGATCAAGCACTAGAGTTGGAAAAGAAACTGCCGCAGATCGACGCCCAAGCACAAAAGATCGTCGAGCTACAAAAGCGTATCCCAGAGATCGAACAAGCTGGGCAGATGATTCTCAAGGTAGAGGACAATCTACCGAAGATCAAGGAAGCAGGCAATGCTATTCTAGAATTGCAAAAACGCCTGCCTGACATTCGCAAAGCTGCGAATAAAGTTAACGAGCTGGATCAGAACTTCTACAAGGTGGAGGATGCGCTGGATCAGGCGATTACAGACGCCGACAAGCTGGCAAGCATTATCTCTACCGCTCAGCAAACATTGCCGAAGGTGCAGGAGATTACGAGCATCGGCTCTGATTTTGCCGATAAGGTCAATACGTTTCTGGATGACAACGATGGTGCATTCGATGCCATCGCACCTGTCATTCGTCAGAATCTAGTGCTGCTGCAACAGACTGCCGATGCGACGACGCAATTGGTTGACGCTATCGACAATGCCGATATTGATCCGCAGACGGCGATTGATTCCCTGTCCTTTTTGGAAACGCGGCTAACACGTGGGGCGGCAATTGTAGAGCGGATTACCGATCTGCTTACCCGTTTGAACAATGTACTGCCGAATCAACCGCTGACTGACAATATCAATCGATTGAACAATATTCATGATCTGATGGAACGTCAGATTGGCTTGGTGCAGAGCATCAGTCAGGCGATTCAGAATGGTCAGCAGCCTGCCAAGGATATTTTGAACAACCTGCGCGAGCTATCTACCAATGTGAGTGATGCGCTGGGCGATCTGCTGTCCGTGTACGATTCCAAGATTGTGCCTGACATTAATGAAGGTCTGGACAAGCTCAAGACCGTTGCCAAGGATGCTTCTGATGTACTGAATACCGCCAACAATACGCTGCCAGATATTGCTGCTGTACTGAGCGATGCCCAAAGTGGCGTGCAATTCGGACAACAGGAGCTGGCGCGGATCAAAAACGATTTGCCAACGATTCGCCAGAAGCTGCATGATGCCAATGAATTGATTCAGAGCCGGATGGATCAGTTTACCGAGCTAGTGAATACGGCAGCAGCGTTTGTAAATAATGATCTGCCGAAGATTGAGAATAAGATTCACGAGGCAGCGGATTTTGTTCGTGACGATTTGCCGAAGGCGGAGCAGGAGCTGACCAAGATTAGCGATCTGATCCAGAACAAGCTACCGGAAGCCGAGGATGCAGTGCATAAGGTGGGTGACTTTGTTCGGAACGATCTGCCTGGTTTGGAAAAATCAGTCCGCAACGCCGCTGACAAGGTGCGCGTGCTCAAAAATAGCGATAGCGAGCTGTCCCAGATTATTAAATGGCTCAAGGGTGATATTCAGCAGGAGAGCGATTTCCTATCCAGCCCCGTAGAGCTGAAGCAAGTACGCACATATCCGATTCCAAACTACGGCTCATCCATGTCGCCGTTTTATACGACACTGTCGATCTGGGTAGGCGGTATGCTGCTCATCTCCATGTTCAAAGCAGAGGTGGATGATCCAGAGCGACGCTTCCGTCCGTATCAAGTGTATTTTGGACGACTGGCTACCTTTATGACGATTGGGCTAGTACAGGCGTTTATTATTGCGATGGGTGATATTTTCATCCTTGGCGCCTATGTCGCGTCGCCTATCTGGTTTGTCACAATGAGCATGCTGATTAGTATGGTATTCGTAACGCTGGTATACACGCTAGTGTCCGTATTTGGCAATATCGGAAAAGGGCTAGCGATCATTCTACTGGTGCTGCAATTTTCCAGCTCCGGCGGTACATTCCCTGTCAGCATGACGGGAACCTTTTTCCAAGCAATTCATCCGTGGTTTCCTTTTACGTATGCGGTGGAGCTGCTGCGCGAAACGGTGGGCGGTATGCTAATGACGACTGTGTACAAGGATATTATGTATCTGATCGGCTTTGTACTGTTATTTATCCTATTCGCGTTGCTATTCAAAAAGCCACTTGGACCACTTACCGAGAAAATGGCGCAAAAAGCTAAAAAGACCAAAATGATCCCGTAATCCATACGATGGATACGGAGGATCGTATTCAAACGCTTCACCTGGGAGATCCCTACAGGTCCAATACATGCAAAACAGCCTGCACAACGAGGGCTTACTCTTTCCCCATTGTGCAGGCTGCGGGCCTGTGATTGTGAATCATCAGGCCTTTTTGTTGTCTCATGTTTGGCGTGTAGCTACTACATGCTGTTGGTTACACCGATTCCTTATGCTGTACAGGCAGTGTCACTTCTTCTTGCTTTTGATTGCGGCGGTATTCGTCGATGAACAGTGTGGCAAGCTGCGGGTCCCATTGGGTACCGCGACCTTCTTCCAAAATGGCAATCGCTTTTTCCTT
This sequence comes from Paenibacillus sp. JQZ6Y-1, assembly GCF_040719145.1. Lineage (NCBI taxonomy): Bacteria > Bacillati > Bacillota > Bacilli > Caryophanales > Paenibacillaceae > Paenibacillus > Paenibacillus kandeliae. Next base: position 363,850 of record NZ_JBFDUZ010000002.1, on the reverse strand, counting down.
AGGCATTCCTTTGCGGTATGGACGGTCAGACGTCATCGCGTCAAACGCATCCGCTACCGCGATAATGCGGCCGAACAGCGGTATGCTGGCACCCTTCAATCCATCTGGATAGCCTTTGCCGTCAAAGCGCTCATGATGGGAACGCACGCCAGGCAAGTAAGGGCGCATCGCATCTGCTGGCTCCACACGTTGTAGAATACTTTCGCCCATTTCAGGATGCTTTTTGATCTGGTCAAATTCTTCATCGGTCAATCGTCCATCCTTGAGCAGGACAGAATCCTTTACACCGATTTTGCCAATGTCGTGTAGTAATGCCGTTTTGCGTAGCTGATCAATATCGTATTCGCACAGTCCAGCGCTCACCGCGATGCTGACCGCATATTCGGCAACACGCTCCGAGTGACCGGCAGTATATGGATCGCGTGCATCCAGCGCCGCCGCCAGCGTAGCAAAATAACTGTCTAGTAGCTGCTGATTCCGCTGATCGCGTGTGCTCAATCCTTTGACCATGTTGTTAAAGCCGAGAATCAAGCGGGAGAAATCATCCGAGTAATAATCCTGTGCATACACATTAAAATCTCCCGCCTCTACGCGGGACATCGCATTGTACAAATTGTTGATCGGATGCTCTACATCGCGTGCTAATAGCAACGCACCGCACAGACTGAATACGATACTGACGAAGATAACCATACCTGCCCACTGCCAATACGACGTTGCATTAATGCCGGTCATTTCCTGCAAGCGAATTTGCGCAGCAAGGCTAAACAAAGTCACAGGAAATACACCCATCAGAAAAATACTGAGTTGATACTTTTGGCGGACCGTCAGATAAACCTTTTCCAAACCGAGTGTATCGCGATCATATAATGTTCGTAATCGCGCCTTAATCGCCAGCAATAAAGGTCGTATCGTCGTTGATGTCAGAAAAAATTCGATAAAGGCGTGCATACTAGCAACCATCAATGCACCCGCGGTACCGATTCCAATGTAATACCATGGCAATGTGACCCAGCCGGTATAAATGCCGATACTTACCATAATGACCGCTGGAATCGTCAATCCCATAAAATGAGGAATCATAATACGGGATACTGCTAACTTGGGGAATCGATGCAACTGCATGTACGCTTGCTCCAATTGTTCGACCGTTGGCTGTGACGCTTGAAATGCTTGACGGATTGGGCGTATGTGATGTCTGAAGGTTAGCCCTTCCACCGTCACCATAAATACAAATGAAGTTAGCATAATAACGAGCATTCTCAAATTTTGTAACAGCGAACCATTTATCGTTGTAAGCACGAGCATACCGCCGACAACAGCAACGGCGAGCACGGAACCCAGAATGTAATTCAGCACCATTTTCCGTAAAAATTGTTGATATTCGTTCACAGGGGTTCCTCTTTTCCCGTACCGTTCAGGCTGAATCATTCTAGTAAAAAAAGATTATACTGGAATTCCGAAGTTCCATTTCCATTTTGTAGTCTCACTATTTATATGTCGGCATTTCAGCGCAAAAGTTGATGCTTTTTCAACATTTCAATCGAATGGAGGGGTTCGCATGGAAGCAACGGAAATGACAAGCAATCTAATTTTACTGCTGGGAACCCTGCTACTACTTGGCGTGTTATCCGCCAAATTCTCCTCGCGGTTCGGTATGCCAGCACTGGTCTTCTTTATTATTGCTGGTATGGTTCTTGGCAAATTCATTTATTATGACAATGCGTTTATTACCCAATGGTTCGGTGTACTGGCGCTGGTGATTATCCTATTCGAGGGCGGGATGCAGACGGACTTCCGCCAGATTCGCCCGATTATTCGTCCTGCTCTATCCTTGGCAACAGTGGGTGTACTGCTGACTGCGTTTGTGATCGGATATTGCGCTCATATTATTCTGGGCGTGAGTCTGATGGAAGGGCTGCTGTTCGGTTCGATTGTTGGCTCAACCGATGCCGCCGCCGTCTTCTCTGTATTAAGTGGCAAAAATGTACGTACCCGGCTCACCTCCACACTAGAAGCGGAATCCGGCAGTAACGATCCGATGGCGGTTTTTTTGACCATTATGTTTATCGAATTGCTGAACAATCCAGCAACTAGCATTTGGAGCGAGATTTTCTCATTTGTATGGGAAATGGGCTTTGGGCTTGCACTGGGGTTAATCTGCGGTAAATTATCCGTATTCCTGATTAACAAAATCAATTTCGAGACGTCCAGTTTGTATCCGGTGCTGGCCATCTCTAGCGCCCTGTTCACGTACGGCGTCAGCTCGCTTACTCATGCAAGCGGCTTTCTCGGCGTATATGTAATGGCGCTGGTGATGGGCAATTCCGATCTGACCTATCGGCGGACGATTCTGCAATTCAATCAGGGCTTCGGCTGGATTATGCAGATCTTGATGTTCGTCCTGCTCGGTCTGCTCGTCTTCCCTGAGCAGTTGCCATCCATCATCTGGCAAGGTCTGGCACTATCATTGCTACTGATTATTATTGCGCGCCCACTCGGCGTGTTCGTCAGTCTCATGTTTAGCCAATTTAATTTCCGTGAAAAGACGCTGCTCTCATGGGCAGGCTTACGCGGTGCTGTACCGATTGTGCTTGCCACCTATCCTCTACTGGCAGGTGTAGAGCATGGACAGCTCTTTTTCAACGTAGTCTTCTTCGTTGTGCTAACCTCAGCGTTAATTCAAGGCACGACCATCTCGCCACTCGCGCAAAAACTTGGTCTGGTGGACAAAACGATTGATCAGCAGCCATCCATTATGGAGCTGGTTGCAACTGGGCGCACGCACTCCGAGATCAGTCATATGACGCTGACCTCTCAGAGCAAGCTGATCAACCGCGAATTGCAGGAGATTGATCTTCCGGCCAGCGTGCTCATTACCGCTGTCTTACGCAACGAAGATATTATTACGCCACGTGGCGATACGATGCTACTGCCTGGCGACAAAATCTATCTGCTCGGCCCCAAAGCCAAGCGTGAAGATATTCGTCGCCTGTTTACCGGCGAAGGCAATCCGTCTGCATCGTAATTTCGATAGGACACCAATCAAAAAGCAGTGCCTCCTCTTCTGGAAGCACTGCTTTTTATCGTTATCTATAAGCTCAGACCGGTATTAACCCTGACCGGCGATATTCGCGGCCAGAATGACCGGTCCGCGCGGCTGGTCGCCTGTTCCATCTGGCTCCAGCGTAATCGCAATCGTATCATAGTCTTCCGGTTTGAACGTGTAATACATCGCTCCGTTCCCGCCTCTTGTTAGGAAGGTACCGGCGCTCTGTTTGATATTCCCTTTAATCAGCCATACTTGGAACGCCTGAGTGCCTTCCAGTTTAGGCAGGTTGTCAGCCTGTACCAGCAGATGCGTGCCTTTATCATCAATCACAATCGTCGCTAATCCTTGAGCCACAATATCCTTGGCTGCTGGGCTTAGCTTGACCGCTTCATTCACGCGCAACCCCTGACTTGGCATGGAGGCAGCTACGATCTGCTGCTGCAGGCTGCCAATTTGATTGCTGGTCATGGCAAGCTGTTGCTGCATCGTATTCAGCTGTCCACGCAGACTGCCTGCATAGACGCCGATCAGAATGGCAGCGACTACGGCTACGGCTGTCGTGATACGCCAGATGGCGCCGCGACTGGTACGTGTATTTGAATTTGCTCCTTGTGCTGCTGGCTCACTTTGACGCTGAGGCAGCGGAATGACATTCGGCATTGATGGTTGTGATGCTATCGTTTCTTCGGTTGATGATGTGCTCGCGACTGGTACTTCCGGTTCGAACGGCAGTCCAAATGCAGAATCTGCCTGTCCACTGCCCGGTTTGCCCTCAGCAAATACCCGATCCAGTACACGGCTTTTCATTCCTTTTGGTGGTGTGACAGGCTCGGTGACCAGCGGCAGAAAGCCGACAACTTCCCGCAATTCTTGCACGGCAAGGCGGCATTGTTCATGTTCTCTCATATATGCCTCAAATTGCTCCTGTTCTTCCCGATCCAGACCGCCGAGTACATACATTTCGACCATATCCATCCACTCGTTATTGTTGTGCTCGTTACTCATATGCGTTTCCCCCCTTTACCGCTTCAGCAAGCTTCCCATGAAGCTGCCGTATCGCAAGTCTGACCCTGCTTTTGACGGTTCCAAGCGGAATGCTGAATTTCTCGGATACTTCATGTTGCGTCAATCCTTGAAAATAGATCGACTCTATCACCTGCTGCTGTTCTTCGCGTAATTCCATCATGGCCTCGCGGATGCGCTGTCGCTCCCAATTCATCGTGACCTCTTGTTCTACATCCGTCCCTGTATCGGGAATCACCTGTAGAACCTCATCACCGACGGCATCGGCCGCTGCGCGTGATGATTTGCGCCGCAGCATGTCTACTGCTATATTGCGTGCGATTGTAAACATCCATGTCGAAAGCTTCCCCTGGCCCCGATCATAGCGTTCCGCATGATTCCATACTCTCAAAAACAATTCCTGTACTACCTCTTCCGCCGCCATCGTATCGTGCACGATGCGGTAAGCGAAAGCATATACTGCGCGTTCATAGCGATCATATACTTCTTCCAAAGCTTCGGTGTCCTTGCGGGCAATCCGACGCATCAATTCTTTGTCGTCCAACATTTCACTCATCCAAGGGCTCCTTTCCCATTCCCCTCTATTATAACGTTCGCACAATATTTTGCGATGGATGACTTTTGTGCAACATTATTTTTTCATCCTGTTATATAGAAGGTGGGCGCTGATTTCCATATTGTTGTATTTTACGCGTAAAATCAAGATTCGACATTTGCCAAATCCCTTCGTTTTTCCAATGATTCTAACAACCGAGCATAGCGCCCGCCTATGTAAAACGATGTCGAATAAAAAATCCCTCCATGTCGAAAAATCCAATATTTTCATATTTATAAAATTTACTTCCTTAATCTTATATCCTGTCTTTTGCATGAAACGGCTGCTAACCGTTTAATAACACATTGCGGACCATTTGCATCACACCATGACATACATATTCGTCTGCTGCAACCCTTTTCTCCCCTTATCCGGTGAACCTTTATGCTGGTTCAGGGCAACCCGTCGTCGGTTTTTCATGTCCATTTCGATAGGCATGTTCACTAGGACCGCCTATCCATTACCCCAAAGGAGTGTGGGAAGATGTTCAAATCGGTTCTCTCTAAAGCCTGTATTCTGCTGATGGCTGTTGTATTACTCGTACCTGCCGCTGCGGGTGCAGCCGCAACAACCAAAGGTGCTGGCTCCGACCTCCGTGCAGCGCTCGGACAAATTCTCGGTGAGCATGCCCTGCTGGCAATCATCGCTATGCAAAAAGGCATCGACGGCAAAGCAGATTTTGATCAGGCTGCTGCTGCACTGAATGCGAATACGGATGATCTGACAGCTGCTATCGCTTCCGTTTATGGCGATGCTGCCGGTCAAGCGTTCAAACCGATCTGGGCTTCGCATATCGGCTTCTTCGTCGATTATGTCAAAGCGACAGCTGCCAATGACAGTGCAGGCAAGCAAAAAGCGAAAGACAATCTGGCTGCGTACAAAGTACAACAAGCCAAATTCTTTGCCGATGCTAACCCGAATCTGCCACAGGCTGCGCTTGAAGCTGGTCTGGAAGAGCATATCAATATGCTGTTGAAAGCGTTTGACGACTATGTAGCCAAAGATTACACTTCGGTCTATACTACAGCCGATCAAGCGTACAAGCATATGTTTATGTTTGGTGATACTCTGAGCGGTGCAATCGAAAAGCAATTCCCGGATAAATTCACGAGCGACATGTCGACTACACAAGCCTCTGATCTGCGTTCCGGTCTGGGCATTCTGCTGGGCGAACACGCGACGCTGGCAGTGTGGGCGATGCAAAAAGGGATCGACGGTGCGCCTGACTTTGATCAAGCTGCCGCACTACTGAACAAAAATACCGATGAACTGTCTGCTGCCGTTGCTTCTGTATACGGTGACGCTGCGGGTCAATCATTTAAAACGATCTGGGGCTCACATATCGGCTACTTTGTTGATTATGTGAAAGCAACAGCTGCCAATGACAGCACAGCCAAGCAAAAAGCAAAAGACGAGCTGGCAGAGTACAAAGTAACGCAAGCCAAATTCTTTGCTGATGCCAATCCGAATCTGCCACAAGCAGCCTTGGAAGCTGGTCTGGAAGAGCATATCAATATGCTGCTGATGGCATTTGACGATTATGTAGCCAAAAACTACACGGGTGCATACGATCAAGAACGTAAAGCCTATGCTCATATGTTTATGTTTGCTGATACTCTGAGCGAAGCAATCGTGAACCAATTCCCGACCAAATTCGGCGGTACATCCAGTGGTGGCTCCACGACACCAAGCACAAACACTCCACCAGTAGATCACAGCAATATGCCGGGTATGGGTAACACAGGCACTGGTTCCGGCAATACAACTGCTGATGCCAGCCCTGAGCTGCAAACCAAAGTGATTCAGTTTACCCTGAATAGCAAAATGTACATGGTAAATGGTAAGTCCGCTACGATGACTACCAAGCCGGTCGTATACCAAGGCAATACGTATATTCCGATCCGCTATCTGGCTGCCAACATTGGCGCTACCATGTCCTACAACAACAAAACCAAAACGACAACCCTGAATACTGGTAAAGAAGTAATCGAATTCTGGGTGAACTCCAATATTTACAAAGTGAACAATATGCAAATGAAGGCGAAAGCAATGGTCATTTCCAGAGACGGACGTACCCTCGTTCCAGTACGCTGGGTCGCTGATACGTTTGACTGGAAACTGGGCTATGCCAACGGTGTCATTTCCCTGAGCAAAACGTACTAATCTCTTTGTAATAAGCTTCAGGAAGTGTCACGGCAATAAGCAGGTGTAGACGTGTAAAGAAGACATACACCCCTCGCTTGCATTGCAGATCACGCTTTTATATGCAACGACCAGCAGCTCTCCATCTGGGGCTGCTGGTCGTTTTTTATATCCTGATACGCCTGCCGCTATATGATGCGCTTGTAACTGTATATTCTAGATTCATTTCCGTAGTCCAAATGGAATCACTATTACACTTTAGGGGTAAGTCTATGCAGGACGCTATTTTAGCTATGTAATGCAGCACAATATTGCATTGCTCGCTTGCTTTCCCTTCGATGGACCCACAACCATATATTCATACACGAAACAAAATTGTAACTTTTTTGGTACTATCTGATTAACTACTTTGGAATAGGTTTATACAATACTTAGACAGCAGCGTATCGACAAATTCGATCATCCCGATGTTGCAGCGCGCGGCATCATAACGGGCAGAAATCGAAAATTCAGCTGTATCATTCTCAGCTGATGTAAGCGTTATAGTACAGCCGTTGTCTGTATCTTTCGCTTATCGCTTCAGTCTGAGAAATCAAATACACATAACTTGCAAAGGGGTAATCAACCATGAAAATGAGAAAACTGCTTGCACCTGTACTGGGTCTTTCCCTGATGTTGCCAGCCGCTGGCGCTTTCGCTGCGGAAGGTACAACTGCCGACTATAATCCGGAGCTGCAAACAAGAGCGATCCAGTTTACACTGGGCAGCAAAATGTACATGGTGAACGGTATGACAAAAAGCATGGCTATTATGCCAGTAGAATACATGGGCACTACATACGTGCCATTGCGCTACCTGGCAGCTAACGCCAACATGAAAGTATCTTACGATGCAATGACAGATACAACATGGCTGGATACTGGTCTGGCTCGCTACGAGTTCTGGACCAAAGGTACAAATGCCAAAGTCTACAAAGTAGACAACATGCGCAAAGGCTTGAACCAACCGATCATTTCCCGCAACGGTCACACAATGGTGCCAGTACGTTGGTTCGCTGAGAACTTCGACTGGAACATGTCCTACAGCGGCGGCATGATCACACTGTCTAAAGTATATTAATCCACTTTATCGTTTGCACCCTTCCGCTCCGCGGATGGAGACGGAAGCGGCATACAGGTCAACTAGGGAATACATCGCAGACTCCCTGCTTGCCTCTTCGCAAACGAACGCTGGATACAAAAAAAGGACTTCCTTCACCGGAAGTCCTTTTTTTGTCTCTCTCTTTGTACATCTGTTTGTGTCCTTCTTTTTGTATCTCTATTACTGTTCGTATTTTCATATCCTCATGCTAATTTTTGACTTTTATGCAGTATAGGTGTATACTATGAAGTGTTGTTTTTAACCCTCGGTTTTATCCTTCGCAATTTTCCGGGTGCTGCCGGAATCATTTCAAATTTCCTTTCTTTTCTTACAAACCATTGAAATTTGAGTATCTGATTCACACTGGCGCGGTCATCGGAGCCGCAAGGACAAAAGAGAGGTAGGGCTTTTGTTGTTTTGGATTCATCGTATACAGAGCGAGGCTATTCCATGTACGTCCATCCTGTATACACAAAGCAAGCGAACCAAAACCGTCCCCGTCCATCCATTTCACATTCACCGCACACGGGGTTACGGGTTAACGATAGCTGCAGTTAAGCAGCCATATGACACCGGAGAGCAGGTCTACGCAGCCTGACTCTGTAACTAAAGCAGTACATTTTGCACCTCAGGCATCCCAACATGCCACGCAAAATCCGGCTACACCAATTACACACATTGTTGAGCATGAAGCAATTCACATATGGCTCGTAGGCTGCATGAACGGCTTATGGCATTTCAAGCACAAATCAAACATAAGACGCAACACCAGATCCCCGGCAGGACAACCACACGTTGTCCCACCGGGGATCGTCCAATTTATAGACCCATATCCTTAATGCTCAACCTCTAAAAGCCCTCTTTTGCATAAGATGTAAAAACGATAAAGTCTGCACCCGCACATAACGAAGGAAACGAAATAAGGAAAAAGGGCGACTTCTAGTGTTTGCGATTTTCAAACACGTTGTTCAATGAAAAGTGATTTTTGCGAAGCAAAATATCTTACTACTTTGGAGGTGCGAGAATCTACATTCACTCCTATTCCGTAGATTCTCGTGCCTCCACCGGAGTCCTGTTTCCTTATTCCTTTCCGAAGTGATGTCCGCACAAAACTCTATCCCCTCCCCACCACCAAAAAAGAGCAAAAAAAGAGACCTCATCATTCGCAGCTGATGAGGTCTAAAGATATAGTAATTCAAAAGGGGTTATTACAGACACTATACCGCATATATCTTAAAAAAACCTGACAATAACCTTAAAGAAACATTAATTTTATCATTTTAGGTATCCTGATTTATAATATTGGGCAAAAAAAGAACGCCACGGTCGCAGTCCATGGCGTTCAATCTGTTTATATATTCAAAAGGGGTATGCGTTAACTATAGCCACCTTTTCTTAAAACTTTATGAACTTGACCTAAAAAAGCCATTAATTTTGCGATTTTAGGCTTTTTTTGCTCAAGAGGGGTTGGAATCCGCTAATTTACTACGTACAGAATCCAATTTGTACTGTGCTGACGTCGGATGATCGCGCCGATCATCAATTTTGACCGCTGTGGATACACGTCCCGCTCCCTCCTCAAACGGGCTTTCATGCAACGCTTGAATCGCTCGGAACACATCGCCAATCTCACCCTCGATAATCGTACTCATCGGTGTCAATTGAATGCTGATCCCCTGCTGTTTATCCAATACACGCTGCATTTGTGCCACATACGAACTCAGACTGGTGCTGCCTGTACCGACCGGAATCACGGTCACTTCTGCAATTGCCATCGTAAACTCCTCCTCTATACCGCATTTGATTGTATTCTATTCCTGTTTTACCCAAAATCCAACCCTACCATCAGACAATGTACTGATCTTTCCTTTCTTTTCGCATAGCATCAAGGCACATGCGATTTTATACCTTTGTCAATATATTGTGTCATATCACAGACTGAACGCCTACATATAGAATACAATTACCGATTGTTTATGTTTAGTATGGACCATTTGAGTAATGGAAAGGATGAGCTGAACTGATGACTATTCATCGCTCCCTGATGAACCCTGCTCACTTGTTGAGCCATGACGACACTTCCACTCCGCCACCAGCAGCATCAGATATACAAGTGGCACCGAGCATCCCTGTAACGACATCATATGAACAGCATCCCATCATGGAGATGGGCGCACATATTATGTATGGTGAGCACGAATCAGCACGTGAGAATGCCAATCTGAACGGCGACAGCTTTTCCGGTAAAATGAGCCGATTTGGCAGTGAATATTCAAAATATTATACAAAGGCACGTATTCTTCCGCCGCATATCGCCGAAGCGGTCCAGCAGAATCGTATCTATATTCATGATCTGGATCATTATGCGCTCGGTACGACCAACTGTATCTTTATTCCGTTTGAACGGCTACTACGAGATGGCTTTAGCAGCGGTAACGGCAGTCTGCGTACACCCAATTCGATTATGACAGCAATGGCGCAGGTGGCGATTATTTTCCAATGCCAGCAAAACTCTCAATACGGCGGTGTTGCTGCCAACAAGCTGGATTATGATCTGGCACCGTATGTCACCCGTTCGTTCCGCAAGCATCTGCGCAAAGGGCTGCATTATCTGGGCGAATGGACAGCAACGCAGCTCTCTGAGGAGCAATCTATTACACAGAGGGAGCAGTTGATCGCACAGGCGCATATGAATGACAGCGAGCTGGAGCTACATTATCCGCTGGCTTACCGATATGCAATGGAAGAGACGCGCAATGAGACATTCCAAGCAGCGGAGAGTCTCATTCATAATCTGAATACGATGTCGAGTCGAGGCGGCGGACAGATTCCGTTTACAAGTATTAATTATGGGACATGTACCTCGCCGGAAGGTCGATTGGTAATGGAGAGCCTGCTAGCGGCGACCGTTCGCGGCTTGGGCAATGGCGAGACACCTATTTTCCCGATTCAAATCTTCAAGTGCAAGCGGGGCATTAATCAACAGCCCGGCGATCCCAATTACGACCTATTCCTAAAAGCAATCGACTGTACATCGCGTCGGCTATATCCAAACTTCGCGAATCTGGATGCGCCGCTAAATCGCGAATATCTGGTAGAAGGTGATCCCGATACGGAGTTTGCCACGATGGGCTGCCGTACACGCGTCGTTGCCGACCGATTTGGACGGAATCATCTGTCCGGTAAGGGCAATCTGTCCTTTAACACGATCAATCTGGTGAAGCTGGGGCTGGATTACGGTACTGTGATGCCAAGATCGGTGATACCAAGATCGAACATGTCTTTCTTCGTAGCGTCTTCGGATGATTCCATGACGTCAGTTCGTCGTCAGGAGCCGGATGAACAGGGCTTTTACCGAGCGTTGGACGAATGTATGCAGCTGGCGGTGGAAGCCCTACTGCATCGGTTTCACATTCAGGCGGCGCAGCCTGCCAAGGCTTCGGACTTTATGATGCGGGAAGGGGTATGGGAAGGTGGCAATGAATTGGCACCGGACGATGCCGTTGGGGAGCTGCTCAAGCATGGTACGCTGTCGATTGGTTTTATCGGGTTAGCGGAATGTATGTATGCTCTGTATGGTAGCCATCATGGTGCAGATGATGCGATCTATCAAAAAGCGCTGAACATGATACGCCATATGCGTAACATATGCGATCAGTGGAGCGAACAGTACAATCTGAATTTCTCGCTGATGGCAACGCCCGCCGAGGGGCTATCCGGCAAATTCGTCGCCGTGGACCGTCAGCATTACGGCAGTATTGCTGGTGTTACCGATCGTGAATACTACACGAACTCCTTTCATATTCCGGTCTATCACAGCATCCCTGCCGCCGATAAAATTCGATTGGAAGCGCCATTCCATGAGCTATGCAACGCGGGCGCGATCTCCTATATCGAGCTGGACGGCAATGCACGACAAAATCATGAAGCGCTACAGCGGATCATACACTACGCTCTATCGCAGCAAATCAGCTATTTTAGCATCAATCATCCAGTGGATCGTTGCACTGCCTGCGGATATGAAGGCATCATCGGCTCCCATTGCCCATCATGCGGGGAATCAGAGCAGCACGTCCATATCGCCCGTCTGCGCCGCGTCACCGGCTATCTGACTGGCGATTATCAGACGCGCTTCAACCCTGCCAAGCAGGCAGAGGTGCGCGACCGGCTCAAGCATCGCTGATGAGCATGAACATTTGCGGTTATATTCCAGAGTCGATCAATGAAGGGCGAGGTGTGCGGGCGGTTGTCTTTATTAGCGGCTGTCGTCATGCTTGTCCGGGCTGCTTCAGTCCGCATACATGGTCGTTTACCGCTGGGGAACCATTTACCGCTTCGTTACAGCAGGACATCATCGACGGCATGGCACGTAATCCGCTACTAGACGGGTTGACGATTGCGGGCGGCGATCCGTTCTTCTCTGCTGACGACGTAGCGCTATTTGTGGAGAAGGTGCGTGCGCAATTGCCCCAGCTGTCGATCTGGATATATAGCGGATTTACATGGGAGCAAATCTTTTTTCAACAACCTCAAAAATATTTGAAACTTCTATCCTTATGCGACGTATTGATTGATGGAAGATTCGAGAAGTCGCTACGCGATGTGTCTCTGCCGTATCGTGGCAGCAGCAATCAGCGAGTCATTGATGTGCAGCAGAGCATCTATCAGCGACAGGTTATTCTCTGGCAATCTCCGCTAAGTTTGTAGAATGAAATCGTGCAAGTAGTCAAAGTAGATAAAATAAGCCAATCCAAGCACGATAAGCACAAGCAATATTTTCTACTTTTGCAAAATTTTATTGTACAAAATATTGACTTATACTAGTAAATTGCATATGATGTGCTTAATGTAACAGCCGGGCTGCTTCAATCCGAACCATCCGGTGTTATATATACTCATTCCCACTTCAAACACTACCTTAATTTCATAAACCTATTCCTGTTAAAGGGGAGTAGCTGTACAGGCAACGTCGTCATTACGGGTGAATAACCCCGGCTTTGCTTGGCAATCATTCGAAATCTGAATGTCATTGTTAGCGAGACCTTTACCACAAAATTGGTGAAGACTCGCTATTTCTTGGGAGACCTTTACCTTTGTGGTAAAGGTCTCTTTTTATATAGAGGCTGCTAATGGCCGTTAACAACAATTTATTTCTAGGAGGAGTCTTATGGATGCAGCATTATTGTTAGAGTATGGCTGGGTACTGCTCGTATTGATCGCGCTGGAAGGTTTGCTTGCTGCCGATAACGCGTTGGTACTGGCGATTATGGTTAAGCATTTGCCGGAGGAGCAGCGCAAAAAGGCATTGTTCTACGGTTTATTCGGGGCATTCGTATTCCGCTTCGCTTCCCTGTTCGTTATCTCGTTCCTCGTTGACGTGTGGCAGGTGCAAGCGATTGGTGCCCTGTATCTGTTGTACATCTCCATTAACCACATCGTCCGCCATGTGTTCGCCAAGTCGAAGACAGATGAAGCTGCCGATGACAAAGGTCCAGCTGCTAACCCGAAAAAGCAATCCGGCTTCTGGATGACCGTCTTCAAGGTCGAAGTTGCTGATATCGCGTTTGCGGTTGACTCCATTCTGGCGGCGGTTGCATTGGCTGTCGCGTTGCCTGCAAGTGGATTGCCGCCAATCGGCGGTCTGGATGGCGGTCAGTTTATCGTTATCTTCTTGGGTGGTCTGATCGGTCTGATCATCATGCGTTTCGCCGCCTCGTTCTTCGTTCGTCTGTTGCAGGAGCGTCCGGGTCTGGAAGTTGCCGCATTTGTTATCGTCGGCTGGGTCGGTGTGAAGCTGTCCGTCATTACATTGGCTCACCCAGCACTGGCAGTCATTCCAGAGCACTTCCCTGAAAATAAAATTTGGAAGCTCAGCTTCTACGTTGTTCTCGTCGCCATTGCTGCTGCCGGTTGGTTCTTGTCCAGCAAACGCGAGATTCCAGAAGATGAGAACGCAGTAAAAGAAGTCAAACAAGAAATCAAAGAAGACCTGTAAATGGAATGAGCTAACAGTACACAGCAATCTTGTATTGCGAGCTATGCCATTCCTCATTGTTACCCCAAGGCAGTCTCTACGGAGGCTGCCTTTTTTATTTGCTGTTTACTGCTGTATTCGCTCTATTCATTCCTACGGAACAACGGTCATCAATGGGAAAATACCAGCAATTTTATCCCTTTTTTACTCCGTATGCTCGCTTAATGAGCATACGTTCGGGTATGAGATACATATAAACTTTTTTTGAAAATTATGGATTTAATATTATTTTTTTGAATAAAGTGACGAAATAGTTATATGTAAATGTTTATTTCCAATTCTATCCTTCTCTCTCAACGGTTGCTATTTGAACCGTCCATTTCTCTCCTTATTCATAGCCCGAACGTTACGCACACGCATCTGGCAGTTGTAATTTGATTTTGTGAATTACATAGCTCTAGCCAAGCATCACACTACACTAAATGGAGTGAATATTATGCGAATTGCCGGTAATTTTAAGACGTTCACCAAGTTGATCGTTGCTTTTATTCTAGTATCCCTTATCGTTGCTGCTGTCGGTCTGTATAGCATGATCAATTTAAACCGGATGAAGGGCAGCGTCGATAATCTGTACAGCAATAATCTAGTTTCCATGCAGCATCTGTCTGACGCCGAACTGTCTCTGCAAAAAATGCGTGTCGCTTCGCGCGATATTGCTCTCAGCTCTACTACACAAGATAAACAAACCGCATTGGACACCGTACCCGGTCTGATTGAAGACGTAAACACAGGCATCGCTGGTTATCGCAGCACCCCACTCTCTACCCAGGAACAAACAGAACTGAAAAACTTTGAACAGCTGTGGACAAAGTATCAGGAAGTCTACAATCAAGCGATTCAACTGGCACAAACGTCATCGGCTAGCGCCTTCCAAACCTTTGTCAAAGAAAGTGTGTTGCCAGCTGGCACCGATATGTACGCCAGCATCGCCAAACTGAATGAACTGAATGTGCAGCAGGCAAGCAATGCCAACCAGTCTGCCAATACGATATTTAATAACTCTCGCCTATGGACGACAGTCTGGGTGATCGTTGGCTTTGCGTTCTCCTTGCTACTAGGAACGATCATCGCTCGTATGATCAGCCGTCCACTCAAACAGATTGCCAATCTGCTCAAAGATGTAGCTGCCGGTGATCTGCGTCAGCGCTCCTCGTTGACTGGACGCGATGAGATCGGACAACTGGCTGCCGCTGCCAATGATATGTCCAATCGTCTGAACATGCTAGTAGCCAGCATTATTGATTCGGCTCAAAATGTCGCTGCCACTTCCGAGCAAATCTCCGCGAGTACGCAAGAAATTGCCAGCAACAGCGCCAACCAGTCCCAATCTGCCCACTCCATTGCCCAATTGTTCCGTGATATGTCGACAGCGATTGATGATGTAGCACACAGCGCTGAAGAAGCTGCCGAAATTGCTGATCGTACAGTGGAAAAAGCTCGCAAAGGTAGTGATCTGGTAAATCAATCTGCCGATGGCATGCAGCTGATGAGCGCTCAAATGCGCAAGCTGGAGCTGGACTCTAACCAGATCGGCGACATTATTGAGGTGATCGACGATATTGCCAATCAGACCAATTTGCTAGCGCTGAACGCTGCGATTGAAGCGGCACGCGCTGGTGAACAGGGACAGGGCTTTGCTGTCGTTGCCGACGAAGTGCGCAAGCTGGCAGAGCGCAGCGGAAGCGCCACCAAGGAAATTACCGGCATCATTCGTTCGATGCAGAAAAATATGCAGCAAAGCCTGAACACTGCTGAGCTCAACACCGAACATTCGGTGAGTACAAGCGAAGCATTTAACGAGATTATGGGTCGCATCAATGACTCGTCACTGAAAATCAACGGAATTGCCGCTGCCAGTGAAGAACAAAGCGCCCAATCGTCCGATGTGGTTCATTCGGTCAACGAAATCGCTGCCGCTAGTGAAGAAGTTGCTTCCGCGTGTGAACAGACTGCGACCTCTTCGCAAACACTGGCTCAATTGGCTGAACGTTTGCAGGATTCAGTGAATACTTTCAAGATTTAATATGCCTTTCGCTTCAACTGACTGATCTGCCAGATGAATGACATGCTGGATCACACCCTTATGGTTGACCCCTCTTCTCCAAAAGATGATTCATATAGCAAAATCGAAACATACAAACAAGCGACTGCCCTCTGCATGTGAAGGGTAGCCGCTTGTTTGCTTGTTTGGTTCTTGGTTCTTGGTTCTTGGTTCTTGGTTCTTGGTTCTTTGCTTATTTTAGAATTTCGCTAGTATTTAGTATTCAGTATGGATCGTTGTAGAAAAGAACCTACGTGCTTCGCTTGAGCGTTTTATATTACAGATGCTCAATAATATCGCCTGCCAGTAGAGATGCCGGATTACCGGGACGCGATAGGGCGGCGATGTCACCGGCATGTCCGTGCAGATGCACACCGAATGCTGCTGCCTGAATACCATCCAATCCCTGTCCAAGCAAACCGGAGATTACGCCAGTTAATACGTCACCAGAGCCACCCGTTGCCATACCCGGATGTCCTGTCGTATTCACGAACACACGGCCATCTGGCGAAGCGACAACGGTACGAGCGCCTTTAAGTACCAAGGTGACCCCGTGCTTCTGTGCAAATTGACGTGCCAGACCGATACGATCACGCTGTACATCCTTTGTGGATATGCCTGCTAGACGGGACATTTCGCCGGGATGCGGAGTGAGGATGGTGTGGGCTGTGCGTTTGGACCATTTTGCCAATCCATCGGCTTCTGCCAGAATATTCAGACCGTCGGCATCAATCACAAGCGGCTGGTCACTTTGTTCCCACAGCTGATGCAGCCATTCTCCATCTCCTTCAAATCGTCCTAAGCCGGGACCGATCGCCAGCACGTCGGCTTTGTCTGCCTGCTCCAAAATAGCGGATACTGTATCGGCTGCCCATTGTCCGTCCGGGTCTTTGGCTACCGGTGCCATCATCAGCTCCGGCACATGACCCACCATATGCTTCATCAGCTGCTCTGGCAGGAGCCATGTGACCAATCCGCTACCGATCCGCAATGCGGAACGCGATGCCATCAAGCCTGCACCACTCATATTGAGACTGCCGCCTACAATCATCACATGACCGTAGGTTCCTTTGTGACCATCAACAGCACGAGTGCGCTCCGTATCCACCTGCAATGCCTGGCGCAGCGTATCCTCCGTAATGAGATGAGTCTGAATATCAGCACTCTGCGCCACACTACGCGGGATACCAATCGTGCGCACAACCACATCGCCAGCATGACCTGCACCCGGATACTGAGTTAAGCCCTGTTTTAGAAAAGCCAGACAAACCGTAACCTTCGCCTGAATACAAGACTCTGCCACTTCCCCGGTATCTGCATTCAAGCCGCTTGGAATATCAGCAGCGATGATGTCTTTACCGCTTTGATTGGCAGAGCGAATAATCGAAGCATACGGATGACGTGGCTCGCCTTTGCTGCCTGTACCGAGCAGACAATCGAGGATACCCGTATATGGCTGCCATAGCGCATAAGCGGATTCAGATGCAGACTGCTCAGACGAATGAGCATTTGAATCATGTTTGCCTTGCTCATCGGAAGAGTGGACATGATCCTCATCTTGCTCCTGCTCATGGGATGACAAATTCCAGTTGTCATTCCAAACGGTATACGGGATACCTGAGCGATGGGCGGCATCCCGCTGCAAGGCAGCATCGCCACGTAATTCATCTGGCTCTGTTGCATAGAGCAGCGTAACTTTGATGCCCGCATCCTGCAAATAACGTGCCGCCACCAATCCATCGCCGCCGTTATTGCCTTTGCCAACTAGAATGAGCCAATGCTGATGCTGACGATTGGGAATCACATGCTCATCGCTGCGAATGCCGCTACGTCGCTTCAATGAAGGCCCAGATGGTACATCGGCCTGCTCCTCCTGCTTACCACCGATCCACGAAATCACTTCTTCGGCAATCGCTTTGCCTGCACTTTCCATCAGCGACATGGCTGGAACGCCTAGCTGCTGTATTGTTGTTTGATCCAGATTGCGCATTTGCTCTGCGGTAACGATATACATAAAAAAAGCCCCTTTCGCGTCTATCATTGAATGGAATGATGCAAGCGTGTCCTTTCTAAACCCTACTGTTCTATTAACCGAATTTGTCTGCTTTTCTTTCTGGGCAAACAGGTAAAAGAAAAGACACCGCCGATATGGCAGTGTCTGAGGGCTGAATCATTGATTTCGTATTGTCTAAATATAATCTGGATATGTTCCTATGAGATCCATAGGCACACATTGGATTAATACGCTACTGTAAACCGATCCTGTACAAACTGTGGGTCTTCCACCTCGTCGAACAATGCAGCAGCATAATCCTCGGCAGAGATGCGGCTTGCCCCGTCATCATCGGTGATCAGGCGAGACGTACCGATACGGAAATTCCCTGTACGCTTGCCCGGTTCGATCCAGCTTGCCGGACTAACATACGTCCATTCCAGACCGCTCTGACGATACACCTCATACGCTTCTGCGTGCGCCTGAGCTAGTGGCTTGATTTCCTCAGGGAAATCGGCGGTATCCATTAGACGAACACCAGGCTCCACTTCCAGACTACCTGCACCGCCCACGATAACAAGGCGCTGAATACCAGCCTGTTTCACACCGGCACTGATGCAACGTGCGGCTTCCGGCAGTTCTTCCTCATTGCCGAATTGTGGTCCGAATGCGCTGATGACGACATCATGCCCGGACACTGCTGCTTCCACACTTGCTGGGTCCAGTACATTCACACGTACTAGTTTCAGCTGCTCTTGCTGTTGATCAAATTTGGACAGGTCGCGTCCAGCTGCGGTTACTTCATAGCGACGACGCAGCCCTTCCTGTACAAGGCGCTGCCCGATCATTCCACTCGCGCCAATAATAATAATTTTCATCCTATATCCATCCTTTCCGTCATGACAGTACCTGACTTGAGGTTCTGTCCTTACATACCCGGTTCAGCCGGAACTGATTCAGTTCTGCTGACCAATTGCTTGACGGACTTCCTCCATCTGGTGCAGATCGGTCGTCACCTGACGCAATGTGATCTGCTCCAGCTCGTGCTCCATTGCACGCTGCGCTCTGGCGAATACCTGCTCTAGCTCCTGCTGAATATTGCGGCCAATCTCACAATTCAGATTTGGCGTATCGTGAATTGCAAATAATTCATCCCGATTCTCGCTCTGTACGGCACGGTAAATGTGCAGCAGCGTAATCTCGCTCGCCGGACGAGTCAGCTGCGCTCCAGCAACACCGGGCTGTGTCCGCAAAATCCCTGCTTTGGTCAGCAAGCTAATCATACGGCGAATAACGACTGGATTCGTGTTGACGCTGCCTGCAATCATTTCCGAAGTAATCCGGCCTTCGGTGGAGTCGAGCAGTGACAGTGTGTGTATCGCTACGGCAAAACGGCTATTGTACGCCATACGGATTCCTCCTTTTTCCTGCCTGATGGTCATGCAGATTATCATCGTCCCGGCTTCGGGTATGCTATCTATCCTATACATTCAACGTATAGATCAAAGTACGTGTGTCCATCATCCATGATTTCAGTCCATATCCCAGTATACCAGTATTTCACCCAAAACTGACAACTGATTATCTAAACAATCACCGGAAAGAAACGCAAAATGCTTTTTTTCGTTTAATACTATAATGTAAGCCTGATTTGGTTATTCAGATTCACTCCATTCAGAAAGGATGTGCAGAATAGATGTACAACAATGGGCTACCGGTAATGAAATGGATTACGTTTGCATTGGAGGCGCTGATGGCGATTCCGCTGATTGGTGGAACATTCGTCATTAGCTATGGGTATGGGCCGCTGTTCGTCGCTTTTATCCTGCATCTGATTACACTGGTATTGGCCATTCGCGCGCGCCGCTCGCCCTTTGGTAATGCGATTGGTATTGTAACGTCGGCAATTGCTTGGATTCCGATTGTTGGCTGGATCATGCACACCATTACAGCGATTGTGCTGCTGATCGAGGCGTTGGCAGTGAGCATGCGTAGTTCGTCGGTACATCAACCGCCCTACGATTCATCGAATCGCCGTTACTAACGTATCAAAAAGGGCTATCGTACAGACTGTTAACACGATCTGATGCGGACTTGAACAGGTCTGCTTCAAGTACCAGTACTAGCAAATGGCAGTACAGATCAAGACTATATCCAATGACCTCACACTCCGCCGAAACAACAAGGTGTTGAATCGGCGGCATCGTTGTGTAATAGTGGTATCAGCAAGCTGGAAAGCGACCAATGGTTGTAAAAGGAGTGAACAAGGTGGAAGCATGGCAATCGAGCATGTGGCAGTACGACCCGATCGTCTGGATCTGGCCGAGTGTCGCCATGCTAGCTTTGCTGGCAGCGGTGTACGGATTTTCCGCTGCACAGCGCAAGCGAACCGACCGCGAACGAATGCGCCGGATCGAGGTTAGTTTGAATCATTTTACCCGGGCAGCCGGACATCTATATCCGGTCGTTAGCGCGACTGGCAATGCTTCCCCGGTGTCATCATCTGAGCGTAGTGAAGCAGCACTCACCGCTGAGGTTGTGCTCGCATGCAAGTCTGCACCGTATGCCGATCATGAGCTGGTTGAACGTATCGACCGCTATCTAGAGATGCAGAATCGTCAGGCGTTGCTACTGCTGTACCGTACACTCGAGATGAATATTAGCCGCCTAACCCGTGAACGTAAGCAATTGCTAGCACGCGGCGAGCAGCCGCATTGGGGGCTGCTGTTCTGGTTGACGCTGCGCCCACTGCTGCCGCTGCTCGTCCTGCTGCTGGAAGGCGCGCTGCTGGTGCATAGCTGGCAAGCATTACATATCGCGCAACTGACAGGGCCACCGGCACCTTTCTTCGTGGTGCTACGGTTGATTTCGCTGACAGGGGCATTGCTGCTGCTGTACGGTGTATTAAGCGCACAATTTCGAGAAAGTGGACGCCGAACATCCTTTGTCATCAATGCGCTGATCATCGCGGCGCTCGGATTGCTGCATCTGTTCGGCTTGATGGTAGCACCGTATGTGCTGATCGTGCAGGTGCTAGTATTCGCGGTAGGATACCGATTCACACGCGAGCCGAAGCGCAAGGAGCGTCCGTATGCTGGTGAGTACAATAAGTGATTGATGCGGTGTCCATGAATCCGCATCACATCCAATCGTAGCCGTACCGCAACATCGCTACAGGAAAATTATGATCAAAGAACCCTTAACCATACAATCGGTTAAGGGTTCTTCTTTATTTATGAGACAAAAAGGATATAGTCCAACCGAATATTCTGGATTACGCGCAACCAGCATCCCCTCCTTACTATCACAATGAAAAAGGAGCTGAACTCCTCACGAGTCAGCTCCTTTCACCAAAAATCGTGTATATCCAGTATATCAGTCTTCCACTTCGTTCATATCCGCCATCAGACAAACTGGACGATCCAAGGTCAGTTCATGACCAGTCGGTGTCAAACGCCCTGTTTCTGGATCGGCAGCAAATTGGACGATATTGCCGGAATCCTGATTACATACGAGTACATATCCGCCCGGTACAACGGCAAAGTTACGTGGAGTTCTGCCCTTCACATGTACCCACTCCACCGTCGACAGCGTGCCTGCTTCCTGATCAATCACATATTGGACGATGCTGTCATGACCACGGTTGGACGCGTAGACGTAGCGACCGCATAGCGACAGGCGAATATCGCCGCCCGTATTTTCATCCTCAAAGTCCTTCGGCAGGGTGGAGACGGTATTCAAAATCTCCAGTACACCCGTTTCTACATTACGGAAGTAGGCGGTCACTGTGCTATCCAGCTCATTGACTCCGTATGCCAGCTGACCGTTCGGGTGGAAGACCAGATGACGCGGTCCAGCAGCTGGTGGCAGCGATGTGCTGCCCGCTTCCGTCAAACTGCCATCCTCGCCCAGATTGTAGGCAACTACTTGATCCGTTCCCAGATCAGACACATACGCCATACTGCCATCCAGCGAGGATACGATGGAATGGGTATGCGCGGCATCTTGACGCTCAGGATGCGTGCCTTTACCTTCATGCTGCACATTGCCACTGCGGTCACCCAGACTGCCATCTTCTTTTACAGGAAACGAACTGGCATTGGCACCGGTATAATTGGCAGTTAGCACATACCGACCGTCCGGCGTTAATTGCACATAACATGGCGCTCCGCCGCCAGTCGGCTTGCGATCCAGCAAATGCAGTGCATGATCGCCGTCGATGGCATACGCAAGCACTTCGCCCTCGTCCTTTTCGCTGGCAGCATACAGATGCGTCGCATCGTTCGACAGTGCTAGATACGATGGATTTTCTACCCCTTTGACATTGGAAACTAGCTTCAGTTCGCCGGTATCCTGATTCATCACTGCAACATGAATCCCCGCTTCCTCCGTACCGGCATATGTACCGATATAAAGCCATACCTGATGATCTACGACTGACATGACGATTCTCCTCTCTGCAACGATGATGGGCGCGTATACAATCGCAGCATGCGATGCAATATCCTGACATCCCACTTCTGTGCGACACGATTGTATGCACGATAGCTATAGAAAAAGCCTGTTCAGTGAACAGGCACACTCTCTATTTAATACCGAATCCATCCGCTACTGAATCAGCAGCACTCGGATTTGTGGTCATGTCAGGCATAGTCATTGAAGATACATACACTCAACGCATGGACTCCGCTTGCTGCTTCGCATTGATCCGACCAAGCAGCAAGCGGACAAATGGTGGAATAGCAATGAAAATAAGCAGCGTGCGGAACAATTGATAGCAACTGACTGTCGCTACATCCGCATGAACTTCATGCGCAATGATCCCCATCTGATCCATTCCACCCGGCGCCATACTAAGCAGCCCGGTCGCGGCGGATACACCATGCCATTTCATCAGAATCAGCGTCATGATGCATGCGAATAAAATCAACACAATACCGCTGCCTATCGCTAGTAGCGTCATACGCAGCTTGTGCTGCAATTGCTCTGGGTGCAGCATCAGTCCTACCGAGCTGCCGATCAATAGCTGCGCCACATCTAGTATTCCAAGAGGCAATGCAGGTCCGTGCAAGCCGACAATTTGTAGCAAGCAGGTGATGATCATCGGCATGAGCAGATACGCGGTCGGGAAACGGATTTTCTTGCCAAACCATGCTGCGAGCGGACACAGAATGAGAAAAGGCAGAATCGCCGGAAATAGCGCGCTCCAGCTGCCCGATGAGCGTACAACCGTACTCGATACTGTGTCCATATCTGCACCGAATAACGGACTGAATACCAATAGCGGGACGAAGATCACAATCATCATCAGACGCGACACCTGCAAAAAGGTCACAACCGTAATATCGATCCCCTTCTGCTCCTCTGCCAGCACAACAATCTGACTCAACCCGCCGGGAATGCTGCCGATCAGCATCGTTTGAAAAGGAATGCCTGTCCAGCGGGACAGCACATACGCCATCGAGATCGCAAATACCATCAACAGCAGCGTCAGCGTGATCATCGAGGGCAACTGCTGACCGATACTTGCCAGCGTGGATACGGTCAGCGACAAGCCGATCGAATACCCGACAATCATAATACCGGCGTTTTTGGCGGCGGCAGGCCAAGACGGCTGCCAACGCTTCAATAGCCGCGAACCAGCAAACACGCCGATCATCGGACCAAGCAACCACGGTACCGGCAGGTGCAACAAATGAAAGAAAGCGCCGCCGATTAGGGCACACAGCAGTGTGCTACCCCAACCAGCCCAGCGCATAGACGAAATCACGAAGATGCTACCAGTTCACGAATACGCCCGTGAATATCGCCGCGGAAGGCGCCGCCGTGATAACAAACAATCGTATCGATATCCAAATCCAAGAAGGCTTTCAACGATTGTACAGCAAGCGGATAATCCGGCGTGAAGGCTGGTACTGGTCCCTCCAGTTGTCCCTCATTCACTGCCATCGCATCGCCAGTAAAGAGTGTTTTGCTGACTGGATGATACAGACTGATATGACCGGGCGTATGTCCCGGTGTATGCACAACCTGCAAGCCGCCAGCCAGCGGCAGCACATCGCCATCATGCAGCACATGATTCACATTGGGCGGTGTGTCTGCGGAGAAGGTTGCACGGAATAGCTGTCCTTCTTCCGGTGCGAGCGAGGATGCGATCATCTGAAGTCGTTCTGGCGTTGCTTTGATAAATGGAGCCGTACCATCAATCACCTTACGATCATCCTCATGCG
This sequence comes from Paenibacillus sp. JQZ6Y-1, assembly GCF_040719145.1. Lineage (NCBI taxonomy): Bacteria > Bacillati > Bacillota > Bacilli > Caryophanales > Paenibacillaceae > Paenibacillus > Paenibacillus kandeliae. Next base: position 339,600 of record NZ_JBFDUZ010000002.1, on the reverse strand, counting down.
CGTACACTTCTAGCTTGCCCCCACCATCGTTGATGAATTGCGGCAACGTACCAACATGGTCGATATCCTGATGCGTTAGGATCACGCCCGCCACCGGATAATCCGGCTTCAGCAACGAAGTCAGCTTATCATAATTGCCCGGAAAACCAGTGTCGAATATATAAGCACGTCCATCTTCATAAATGACAAACGGATGCAGAACGGCAGCATGACCGCCCATTTCCACATGCAAATCAAGCACTTCGATTTGTTCATTGATCTTCATATCTTATCCAAAGTCTGTATCAACAGACCTCGGTTCACCTCCCTGAACGAAATGATAGTTCCTCTCATATTATCATCCTTTCCAGTCGGAATTGTCAAAATAACACCCTCGTTACCTATGTATATATCGTCACAAAACAAAACGGATCAGGCACAATAAGCGGCATATATGTGTCGTATAGCCTGTCCTTATTTCCTGATCCGTTTATATAGAACATACCCGATTGCGCCCTTCATGCTTGGCACGGTACAGCGCCTGATCGGCTTGCTCAAGCAGTTGCTCCGCTTCAATTGCCGGAAAGGTCGCAATGCCGATTGAGATCGTGATATGCAGTTGCTTGCCGTTTAACAATGGAAAGCTATGCTGCTCCACCAGCCTTCTCAAATGCTCTGCCGTCTGCTGCGCCTGCTCAAATCGGCAATGATTCAGCAGCACCACAAATTCCTCGCCACCCTTGCGTGCACATTGATCAGACGAACGCACAAAGTCCAGCAGCAGCTCACCAAAGGAAGACAGCACCGTATCCCCCGCCGCATGCCCATACGTATCATTAATCGATTTAAAGTAATCAATATCGATCATCAACAGCGAAAATGGCTCCCGATTCTGCTGCGTACGTTGCAGCTTTTGCTCAAAGATCGAGTCAAACGCGCGCGAATTGTACAGCCCTGTCAAATGATCCCGACTTGCCTTTTCCTTGAGCAGATGAAGCGAGCGATTCGTACGGCTCAAATAGGTTAGCAGCAAATACGTAAACACGCCCCCAGCCAAATAACTGAGCATCACAAGCAGCGTACTCGGCAGATAAGGATTCGGCATTGCAAAATAAACCACGACGCATGGCATCAGCATACCGCCTGTAATAATGCCCAGCCAGCGGTGAAACGATTTGCGATGCGAATAGGTTAGGAGTAAGGCTGCCAGCACATACGTCGTTATAATCATCGTCATGCCTGCCAATAAGCCCGCCATATTCGTAATATCTAATAAAAGGAAGCGACCAAGCAAAATGCAGACTAAGGCAATCCCACCTGCAAACCGCCCCGCCATATACACCGCACTTACAATCGCCAGCGCCCGCATATCCAAATGAAAACCGCCGGGTGCTCCACTACTAAGCAGCATCAATCCAATGCCCAGCCCTCCATGAAGCAATCCTGCGAGATACGGATAAGCTGCATGATAACGTGGAAACTGCTCTTTAAACCGATTTAACAGCAAATTCGTAAAAAACAAAAACGCGGTAACCATCGTTAAATTATTGATTAAAACAAGTATCATATTATGCCTCTCATTTATGCCCAAACGGCAATTTATGAATGGTTCTTCCGCATCCATGAACGGCTTACTGTGTCATGTGAACACGTCTTTGCATACATAACTCAGCAACTATACTATATAATACGGCAAACCAACACGATTATTTCATAGAAAAACCAAAGAATATTGGTCATTTCTCCCAGAGTAGCATACGCAAACTCCATCCGCGCAGCCTCACACTGCACCAATCTGCCAATAGACCCATCTATCCTCATTTTAGCAAAATATTACCGTTAAATGCAGCAAAAAACCGGTGTCGGATGACACCGGTCTGTACCTCACTTGTTATGCGCCACCTCTACAAGCAGCTATGATTCAAGCAGGGAAAAAGCTATTTATTCCTATTCATTTCAACTTAGAACGAATTTTTGATAACCGCTTCGCTCAATGGGAAACGACCGGAAGCATAAGCAGGCTTGGCTGCTTTACCTACAGTGATCAGCATAACCGGAACATAACGCTCAGGCACGTTGAAGTGCTCCACAAATGTCGCTGCGTTAAATCCGCCCATTGGACACGTATCATAACCAAGTGCGCGTGCTGCCAGCATCAGGTTCATCGCTGCCAGAGAAGCATTGGACAATGCGCTGTTGCGCGCGACATCTGGGTTTTGGTAAGCGCCATTGATCTGACCTACCAGCGTATCACGGATTTCCTGTGTCATGCCGCCAGCTTCTACCAGTGCATCATAGACGATCGCTGCATTTTTGTTCGCTTCCAGATCGCCCAGTACCGCTACAGTAAAGGAGCTTTCTGCTACTTGCGATTGGTTATAGGCGATTGGCAGCAGTTCTTGCTTTTTCGCTTCATCGTCAATCACAAGGAATTTCCAGTGTTGCAGGTTCCATGCGGAAGGTGCTGCATTTGCAGCGGACAGGATGGTATCCATATCGTCTTGCGGGATAACATACCCTTTTTCGTATACTTTTACAGAATGACGATCTTCCATCACTTGAATGGTTTCCGGCTTCATTACATTAGACATGTACAACACTCCTTGATCGAAAATATAAAATAATACGAAACGTGTAAAAAGCTTATTTTTAGTAATCAAATATCGTTTCCACTGTGATTATATAAGCGTACAAATGGAGTGTCAACTGTAATTGTCCTATTGTCTAATCTTTTAACGTGGCGTTAACGCTTGTGAAGCTTGACGAACCCAGTCCAGCAATCGCAAATCCTGCCCTGGACCTGCAATCACGGACAAACCGACCGGTGCGCCTTCGATCAATCCAGCCGGAATACTAACCTGCGGCAGACCTGACAGCCCAGCGATACAGGACAGCTGCATCGTGCGTGAACGACGCTGTTCATTCGCTTCCCCGTCAATATGTAGCGCTGGTGCTGGACCTGTTGCCGTAGGCAAAATCAGCAGCCCATGAGTTCCCAACAATTGATGCAGGCGATTGCGAACTGTCTCCATTAGAGCAAATGCTTCGCCACTCTGTTCCCGCTGCAAAGTGGATGCCCACTGAAAGCGACCAGCAATATCGTCGGCAAATACCGGCTGTACCTCTTGAATCCACTGCTGATGCTGCTCCCAAATCTCGATGCCCTGCACCGTACGGAATGCCGTCATCCATGCTGCTAGCCCTTCTAGCGCAATCTGGATCTGCTCCTGCTGTACTTCGCCTTGATGGGAAACAGCACCTTCCAGCAGACGCTCCGCTACTTGACGCAGCAGCTCACTCGTCTCTGCTTCCGCTCCTGACCAAGCTTCCTGTGGCCAATATATCGTAGCAAACGAGCTATCGCTTTGCGGTTTTGCGGCTGCCTCTACATCCTGTAGCAGCACTTGCCCGACCTTGAATAGCATCTCCGCACTATTCGCCATCCAGCCTACCGTATCAAATCCTTGTGCCAGTGGAATCACACCGTCAATATCAACCAGCCCATGCGTTGGACGAATGCCATAAATGCCGCAGTAGGACGACGGAATACGCACCGACCCACCGGTATCCGTACCGATTGCAAAATCGCGCAATCCCGCGGAAACCGCTACCGCTGAACCGCTGGATGAGCCGCCGGGAATGCGATCAGGCGCCTGTGGATTGACTGGTGTACCATAATGTACATTTTGTCCATTCAGACTGTACATCAGCTCATCGGTATGTGTTGTTCCACGTAGCTCCGCCCCCGCTTCTAACAGCTTCCGAATCGCTGGTGCTGTCTGTTCTGCTGGTCCATGCGTGCGCAGCCAATCTGGATTGCCAGCACTGGATGTATAACCCTCCAGCGCAAATACATCCTTCACCCCAAATGTTAAACCGGCTAGCGGACCCTCCGCCGGATGATGAGCCAGCGTAAATTGTTCATTCACAAATGCGTTCCATTTCTGCGTCATGATGATTCCTCCCTGGCAAGCAAAATACATTTTTATATTGAAATCGATTATTTATCATTATATATTTATTCATATTGTAATTAAAAGTATTATTTTGCAGTCAAAAAGAAAGTGAAAATGACATATGGATGACATAATCTATCAAAATACAAGGAGTGATGAACGATGAATCCTTCCCAGCCGTCTGACGATATGCTGCCGGTCGATATTGATGACATTGATCGCCGGATTATTGCTATTTTAAACCAGAACGGACGCATATCCTATACCGATCTTGCCAAGGATATTGGTCTGTCTCGAGTGGCTGTACAGGCGCGTGTGCACACACTGATCGAGAACGGTATTATTGAACGTTTTGCCGCTGTGATCAATCCAGCGAAGATCGGCATTGCCGTATCTGCCTTTTTCAATGTCGAGGTGGAGCCGAAGCATCTGCATGAAACGGCAGATATGCTTGCCGAGGAGCCGGTCGTAACCAGCCTGTACCATATGACTGGACCGAGTAAGCTGCATATGCACGGGCTATTCCGTGACAATCATGAGATGGAAACCTTTTTGAAGGACAAACTATACACAATGCCGGGAATTATGAGCGTAGACTGCCAAGTGCTAATTACGCGTTATAAAAGCCGGATGGGAATGAGGCTCTGAACCAATGAACATATCCAATGCATCCAATCCTGCTGCCGCTCCGAACAGCAGCGACTCCCCACCACCCTTCCGCGAGGCAACGTATGGCGAATTATGCTGGGCGATGGTGCGGACTGGTATTCTCGGCTACGGCGGTGGTCCGTCGGTTATGCCGCTATTTCGATATGAAGCCGTCACGCGTTACCGCTGGATCAGCGATGATGAATTCGGTGAGATTTTGGCGCTCGGCAATGCGCTGCCCGGACCAATTGCTACCAAGATGGCGGCGTATCTCGGCTATCGCAGCAAAGGTACATTGGGTGCCATCGTTGCGATTCTGGCGCATATCGTTCCTTCCTGCGTAGCGATGATTCTTCTGCTATCAGCGGTCGCTTTTCTGAGTGAGTCGAAAATGATTCAAGGCATGATCGCCGCCGTTGTACCGGTTATTGCCGTGATGCTGGGTGTCATGGCATACGAATTTGGCGAAAAGGCGGTCAAGGGGCTTGGCAAGACGCTTGGCATTGTTTTATTCCTTCTTGTCTTCATTCTGCTACAGGTGCTTCATGTGCATGCCGCTATAGTAATCGCTGCCTTCCTGCTTTACGGTGCCTTTCACTTTAAGCTGGTGAACTGGTTGCGAAATCGCCGTTCCGGCAATGGAGGTGCCGTATGATGACCACAAGCTTGGATTGGCTAGATTGGCTACAATTGTTATGGGGATTCTTCCTTGCCAATGTACTCGGCTACGGCGGCGGCCCTGCTTCAATTCCGCTGATGTACAATGAGATCGTTACCCATTACCATTGGCTGAATGATACGCAATTTTCCAATGTGCTGGCGCTTGGTAATACGTTACCCGGACCGATTGCTACCAAGATTGCTGCTTTTGTCGGCTTTAATGTTGCTGGTATTCCGGGCCTGCTTATCGCGCTCGGCGCTACAGTTATTCCGTCGGCAGTAGCGATGATCGTGCTGCTAAAGCTACTGCAAAAGTATCGCACCTCGCCGGTAGTAAAAGGGCTAACGCTGCTCGTGCAACCGGTCATCGCAGTACTGATGCTCATTTTGACATGGCAACTGGCGCAAGAATCGTACACATCCATTGGACTGTGGCAATCGCTCATTATTGCCGCTATCGCTTTTTGGGCGATGCAAATTCGCAAGATTCATCCGGCGTTTGTCATTTTGGCGGCGTTTGCGTATGGCGCGTTCGCTTTGCCTTATTTTATGTAAAGTTACCTGTATCGCTGCTTGCTTCTTCTGATCAGGGAGGAGTGATCACAAAAGACCTGTCACTGCAAAGGCATAGTATGCCTAGCAAGGACAGGTCTCTTTCGTGTTGTGGACTATGATAGCCATAGACTGCTAAACCGGACGCTTTTCCTCTAACAGTGCGGGTGATAATGGCTTGTAATCAATCGGCGAGGATAGCACGATCAACGTCGTATAATCACCGTGCATACTGATCCGATTTTCAAAATCTTCTAGCTCGCGGATTGATGAAGTGATGACTTTGAGCAAATAATTGTATTCGCCGCTTGTGCGGTGACATTCGGCAATCTCTACCGTCTGCTGGCAGAACTCGACAAAGTTCAGTCCATCGCTCGTATGAAACAAATAGTAGGCAGTGGATTGATGCCCGATTTTCTCTGGGGAGACGATGGCACGATACTGTTGGATAATACCACTCTCTTCCATTCGACGTACCCGTTCCGTCACCGCCGGTTGCGACAGACCGACTTCCTTGCCCAAATCCGTCATAGAAATTCGAGCCTGCTGTTGAAGATGAAGCAAAATACATTGATCGACGTGGTCCATAGATCATCCTCCTCTGTACGTTTTGACGTGACGGACAACACGTTCTAGCAAAAGCTACAGATGATAGCAAAAAGGAATGACCAGCAAAACGCATCGGTAGCGCTGCCGGTTGTTCATATATGTTCGGTTGTTATATGTATTAGTGCGATATTATCACAGAACATGTCTATAGTAAATCCAAATAAGAGCGCAAAAAAGCCGCCATCCCTGCCAGAACGCGAGTTCTGACAGAGTTGCGACTATGCGGTTGCCTTTATTTGCTTGCAGCAGTTTCCGCCAAAATCGACTTCATCAGCGGCACATAAATATGCCAGTAAAAGGCATCTTCACTGTTCGGCTTATCAAATGTAAACCAGCGTTTCACATTTTCCCAGCCTTCGTATCGGCGCCAGAATGGGTACTGATCATGATCGGCATAATCGCCTGCAAAATAATAGGATACATAGCTGTCATGCTGCTGGCGAATAATCGCTGGGAAGGAGCCTTCAATGCCAGCTTCCTGCATCTTCTGTCGACCATCCTTGGTCAGTCCCAGATCATACGTAGCAAGTATATCCGTACCCTGCTCTGGCTTCATCACATCAAACCAGTAGTTGTAGCGTACTGTATCATCTAGCCCAAGGAGCGCCTTGCCCTGCGTCGTCAGAATCGTCTGTACACCTTCGCTACCGATCTGCTTCCCTTCTTGCAGGACAACCACGCGTCCGTCTTCGTGAACAAATACGATACCCGGTCCGGTGTAGGGCCATTGATTCGGATCAGTACCGTTGCCGCTTAGAAACTCCGGCACTTCGCCACCGCGTGTCAAATCACTAAAATAACGCCCCGTCCAGCCAGTCCATTCCGCTCCAATCAGCGGATAAATCTGCTGACGTACACTTTCCTTCGTCGGTGTAGCGAGACTGTTGAATTCAGCGATTAATGTCTTCACACCGCCGCCTTCCACGCCCGCCTTGATACGCTGTACATCGGTAGCAGTCAACCCGCCATACAGAATCCCTTGCGACAGATCGCCTGTACCGGCAGAGCTGTTATCGTCTCCTGTGCCTGTACCTTTATATTCCGCGCGTTCCACACCATACGTGTCCGCCAGATAGATCATGTCCGTGCCTTTCATATCCTCAGGCAGCTCGGTCGTTGTATACTTGCCGTCTGCCTGTGGGAAAAAGCCGTAGTAATCCTTGGTGTAATCGTAGGTTTGCCCATTGGCTTTGACATATTTCTGCTGATTGAGCAGCCAAATCAGCCCTTTATGTTCACGATACGAATCGTTAGGAACGGTTTTATCCAGAATCGCCACCTGAAGCTTTTGATCTGGCTGCACCTCCCACCAGATCCACGGTGTTATTGCCAGAGCGACCAGAAGGATTGGGATCAGCCAGAATGTCCATGCTTTGATTTTTTTCATGGCTTCCCTCCGCCTGCCCCGCTATCCGTTTTCTTGGTGTTCATGACACCTCCGCGTGCCATATCACCCCAAGCGTGTTTTTTGCGGGCAGCAATGCGCACCAGACCTTCGAAGCGCCAGAACGTCATCATCGGACGATACCAGAGCGTCTCCGACAGCGCATAAAAGAACAACCGCGTCAGATCGGATACCCGATTGTAACGCTTAAAGCACCATTCCTCGAACAGCACAGCACCCATGGACAACAGTGAGCCATACAGCAGCATCAGGAAGGCGAGAATAATCGTAATCCGAATATCAATTGTATCTAGGAAAATCCCAGTAATAACCGTAATAATCCCCGCCAGTTCCACCGCCGGTCCGAGTAGTTCAACGAACAGGAAGTATGGCATAGAGATCATGCCGATTTTGCCGTAACGTGGATTCATCAGCATTTTGCGGTTTTTCCATAGACTTTCGAACAAGCCGCGATGCCAGCGTGTACGTTGACGACGCAGGATTTTGGCTTGCTCTGGCGCTTCCGTCCAGCAGACTGGATCGGGCACATAGACGATCTGTGCCTTGCTCTTTTTCTCCTGAATCCGGCGATGCAGCCTTACCACCAGCTCCATATCCTCACCAATCGTGTTGACATCGTAACCGCCAACCTCGATCACCCAGCTTTTTTTGAAAATACCAAAGGCGCCGGAGACGATCAGCAGCAGGTTATAACGACTCAAGCCAATCCGCCCCATCAAAAAGGCACGCAGGTACTCGATTACCTGCATCACGACCAGTGGCTTGTTCGATAATCGCACACTGTCACGGCTCAAATATCCGCTATCCACATAACTACCATTAGCGATACCAACACTGCCGCCCGTCGCAACAATTTCCTCATTCGGACCGGCATCCATAATCGGCTTCATGACCTTAATAAAAGCATCTTGGTCCAGCACCGTATCGCCATCCAGCGAGGCAAAATACGGATACTGACATACGTTGATGCCTACATTCAGCGCATCTGCCTTACCGCCATTTTCCTTATCGACCAGCACTAGATTGTTGTGCTGAAGCGAGCGGTAAATGCCGCGAATCGGCTTCGTTTCCTTACCCAATCCAGACCAGCGTACCCGACTCTTGATCTCAACCATGTCGAATTCATCGATCAGTTCCTGTGCGGTCCGATCCTTGGAGCCGTCATTAACGACCACGACTTCAAATTGCTTGTAGTTGATCCCGAGCAGGGAGCGAACACTCCAAACAATATTCAGTTCTTCGTTATAGGCAGGCACGATAATCGACAACGGCGGTGCTAGCTCTTCCTGTAGCACCTGCTCGTACTGGGCTTCGTTGACGTCCTTTTCCCGACTCAGCTTGGCGGCTGCGATAAAGAACAGCACCACATACACCAGACTGACCACGACCACGTAAACCATAATAATGATGCCGAGAATCTCGAAAATGGTGCCAATGGTTTCAAGCCAGATTCCGCTCATATTGTTTCCTTTCCAGCGTCTCCTCCGCCATTTCGCGTGCATAGCGGTCCGCATGTTCGCCGGCAGCTACTTTTTTCAGCAGCTCCAGTCCGTTTTTGTAACCAGACAGCGATTCAGCTGCCTGCTGGCGTACCCGATACGCCGAATCGCCGAGCATTTCCATCAGATAAGATACGAATACATCCTCATGGATATTGCCCATCACTTTGGCACGCATCAGGCGTTCCGGCCAAGATGTAGTTTGTGTTTCTGGATAGTCGTGCTCGCGCTCCAATACATTTAGCAACTGACGTGTGGCTTCCGGTGACAGATAGCCAAAGTTGGAGATTGCCTTCAACGCGCGAATACGCAATTCGCTATCACCCGCAGCCAGCTGGCGTTCCAGCAGGCTCAGTACCTCAGCGGAGCGGATATTGTTAATACGCAGCGCATCGATCAGACTGCACTGCACCCGATAAGGAAAGCGATCAAATTCGCGCAGCATCCGGTTGCGCATCTCCTCATTCAATGGCAACAGAATTTGCAACAGCTGACTGTCCGACAGCTCATGATCGCCATCGCGTAGAAAGTCAACTAGCTGCTCACTGCTCAGCTTGGACAATACACGCAAAATCTGAAAATGCTCCTCTTCCGAGCATTTCGGATTTTTCATCCAGCTGATCAACTCATTTTCCAGTGTATTCATCCGAAACTGCTCAATCCAGAGCAGTGTATTCATACGAGTACTCCATTGTGAGCTGCGCAGCGCCTGCTTATAATGCCCAGAAAAATAACGCTCTGCAAACTCATAAATTCGCATACGCTCTTCCGGTGCACGCGTTACGGCAAGACGATGCTGCAAAGCTTCCTGCACCGCCTCCATCCGATACGGTTCTTTGGTAGACAAACGGCGCGAGGTTTCTCCGGTAGCCAGATAATGCTCTAGCGCCGAATCCGGCAATTCCAGATCGCGTACCATCTCATATATCGTTAATCTGCGTTTGTTATATGTTGCCTTGCGTAGTGCCAAATAACCGTACAGCCCCAGCAATGCCACCAGCATGATCACACAGAGGATGACGATAATAATCAGCACCTGTTCCGTGCTCAGATGATTCATGCTCTCATCCTCCCTAGCAACCGCCGAATACGGGCTTCCAGCTCCACAATACTAAAAGGCTTGGTCAAATAATCATCCGTACCAGCGCTAATCGCTTCCGCCACTTCACGGTCATCGCCAACCCCAGTCAGCATCAGCACCGTATAGCGACTACGATTCTCAGAGGAGCGGAGACGACGCAGTACTTCCATACCATTCATACGTGGCATCATACGGTCGAGAATCAGCAAATATTGTGTATCCTCGTTATGCCAGCCATCACTGAAAAAGTCCTCGCCATCACTAAACGCTCGTACATCTAGACGGTGATCGACCTGAATCCCTGCCAGACGCTTGGTCAGCATATTACGAATCAGATCATCGTCGTCAATAATCGCCAGTCGCCATGAGCGAATATCTACTGGCGGTACTGGTGCGTGCTGCACCTCAGCACGTGCATTCTGTTGCAGCAGCTTCTCATCGCGGTCCACCCATTCCAGTCGGCGTGTGCCAGTATCGGTCGTTGCCGCTTCACGGATCGTATCTGCACGGAATGTCGGTGCTGACTGCACAGACGTTTCATTCGGTAATACAACCGATCCAGCAGCAACTGCTGAACGGCGTTCTTGTCCAGTTTCATGGAACGGCGCAGGAGCTTCTCCTGCTGGACTGCCTGCTGCTTCGTCCAGATCCGGCTCATGAATCAGATCATTGTCTGGCAAAATCACTGGCTGTACCACCTCTGGCTGATCTTCCGCTGAAGCAGCACTACGCTGATCTCCAGCAGCATGACGTGACGACGAGGATGTGTCTGACAAACGTGTATCTTCTGAATCCGCTGAGAATAGCGGCTCATGATTGGCATGCTTTTGTAGACGAGAAGACAAATTAGACAGCAGTGAATCCATTTTTTGCTCCGTTTCAATGATCGGTGAAGGATGATGCTCACCTGTATCGCTCTGGGAGGAAGGCGTTACTGCCGTATCCTGCGGAGAAGAAGGGGCGGATGCAGCGAGACGATCCGGCTTCACAGATTCGGCTTCATTGGAGGAATTGGTAGGTGCTGTATACACAGGTCGATCATCTGGTACTGCTGTTTGCGTCTGACGTACCGTATCGCTCAGACGCAGTGATGGGCTATGCTCCAATGCACGGCGCTCTGGGACAACAATCACTCCATCATGACGGCGCTTCGCCTCTGCCACAATACGCAGAATTCGATCATAACAAAATGGTGCTGTCATGCCCGGCTTTAATTCCAGAACACCAGCCGAGAACGAGATATGATAGCTTTCCGATCCTGCATGATGTTCTTCCTGTTCTAACTTCGCCAGCAATTGATTGGCAAACGAAGCCGCTTCCTTCTCACTCATGCCCGGTTGCAGCAAGTAAAACCGATCATGACGGTCACGCGCCCAAATATCAAGCGGCCCAAGCGACGGCTTCACCAGATCAGAGAAATGCTTGAGTAGTCGATCGCCTTCTGTATAGCCAAACCGCTCGTTGATATAGCGGAAGCTGTCCAAATCAAACAGTGTCAGCACCGACGGTTCTGGACGCTCTGGCAAACGCTGCAAATGACGCACTAGTTCCTGTGCAAAATACGTATTGTTATACGCACCCGTCAACTCGTCTGTCATCAGCAGCGTATTCAGCTTGAGACGACGTGAGATTTGACGCTTCACACGCACTGCAAATTCCTCGACATCCAGCGGCTTACCGATAAAATCATCTGCACCGGATTCATAAGCACGAATCCGCGTCTCCCGGTTATTGCTCGCACTAATCATGACAATCGGAATCAAATACTGCTCGCTACGTGCCTGCATTTCCTGCAACAGATCCAGACCGTTGCTGCCTTGTAACACGATATCCAGTACTACACAATCCGGCTTCATACTATAAAATAACTCCAGCGCACGTCCTGCATCCGGTGTTGCTAATACCATATAGCCGAGACGTTCCAGATAATCCTTGAGCATTTGCAGCAGACTGAGATCGTCATCTACCACTAGCAATGTACCAAGATAAGCAGGCAGCTCGGTTTCCGCTGATTCCTGCTCATCCGCTACATCATCTGTTCCCTCTTCCTCCAGATCATCACCAGCAGCCAGCAGCAAATAGGCAAGTGGCGCCAGCAGTTCGCGCGCTTCCTTTGCCTCCCACTGGCGTTCTCCTTCCGAATCCAGCTGGTCAATCCGCTCCGAAGCAGCCTGGAACCAGTCGTCCAGTCCAATCGTTCCTGCCGTACCTTTTACCGAATGCAGCAGGCGATACAGCTCCGCTTCTGTGCTAAACTGGCCGGGCCGGGTCATTTCCCTGATTTTTTCCTTCATTTGTTTAATAAATAAGCGCTGATATTTGTCCATACGGCCCTCCCTGGCTGCAGTTGTATCGTCCAGATGGCATCGCAGCCACTAATTTGAATAAAATGGAAAAATCCTTGTCTTACTTATTAACCATTCCATCGTCAGATGGTTGATGTCTGCCTAAAATTATCCTTGTGTTGGATCTTCACGTTGTGGCAGTGCAGCGGTGTCGTTCCCTTCCTTCACCAGCTCAACGCGAATAACATCGCCTACGACTTTCAGCTGAGCGGCACCAAGACCATTTTTCTGCAATTCTGCCTGTACCGCTTGTTCGCTGCGACTCGTAATAACCATGTCAGACGTCTGCTGCTCTTGCTGTAACAAGGAAACTCCTAGCTCCAACAAACGCTCTACCGTAAATGGTTTTTGCAAATATTTCTCATCCGGCTTTTCGGCAAAATCGCCCGGCTGATCAAATGCAGACGAGACGATGACTGGTACACGGCGGGTCAATTCTTTCGCTTTTAGCACGGTAATAAAATCCCAGCCTGTCTTCGGCCCTTGCAGTTGAATATCCACGATACACAGCAGCGGCGGCTTCTGTAATGTCTCCAAGCCCAGCAGTGCTTCTTCCGCACTGTTCAAGGTCAGAATCTCATACTGCTGTTCTTCAAAGGTCGCACCGATCAGTCGTGCCAGATTTTCCTCATCCTCAATGACCACAATGCGTTCATCCAGTTGCGGAATGTGCATTTTTGGCAATTTTACGGTAAATGTACTGCCTTGACCGAGCGTAGAATCAAACGATACCTCTCCGCCCAGATCGCGTACAATCTCGCGCACAATGGCCAAGCCTAATCCTGTACCGCCAATCTGACGACGATCGGAATTGTCGACCCGATAAAACTTGCCAAACATCTGATCCTTCGCTTCGTCTGGAATACCAAGACCGTAATCCTGTACCTCTGCTAACCAGTTGTCGCCCTGCTCACGAATACGTACATCGACCAATTCCTTGCCCGGCGAATACTTCACTGCATTGCTGATCAGATTGTGCATGACCTGCGTAATACGATCCATATCGGCGCGTACTAGGGTAGTATACTCAGGCAATGTAATATGAACGACATGATCCTGCTTGCCATCCCATTGTCCAGCTACATCCGCAACTACGGTACGCAGATCGAACGGAATAATCGTATAGCTCTGCTTGCCCGATTCCATCCGCTGCAAATCCAGAAAATCGCTGATCAGATTGGACAGACGATTGGCTTCGCGATAAATCGTATCCAGATACTTTTTCGACTTCTCTGGTTTGACTTCGCGATTAAGCAAAATCTCTACAAAGCCGAGAATACTTGCCAGCGGGGTACGCAATTCATGCGATACGATGCTGACAAATTCATTTTTCATCTGATTCGCTTGTTCTTCCTCTGTACGATCGCGGAAGACAAACAGATGATACTCACTCAGATCAGCGCCGGTAATGACGTTAGCGTACATCTCCATATAGTGAACCGAACCATCGCGGGCTCTCATTGTAAATTGGGTCTTCCACTCTTTCATATGTTCGTTCATCACATGACGAATCTGCTCACTCAGCTTATAGCTGCCCATATGCTGGCGATCCAAAAACTCGCTCAACGCAGTAATCGAAGCCCCTGTGCGCAGATCTGGCAGTACACGGCTTACCTGATCGTTACAGAAGGAGACGATACCGTTGTGATCGCATACAACTAGGCCCTCATGCAGCGAGTCGATAATTTCTTGAATTGTATCGCGCTGCTGCTTGATCATCTGCTTCTCGGCTTCCAGCTCGATATTCAGCTCGACCAGACGCGCACTTTGCTTACGACGATCTTCACCCGCCAGCTGTGCTTGATAGGCAAGACCGAACTGATTGATCATCCCTTCCGTCAGCAAACGATCCATAATATGCACGGACAGACTGCCATAGGTCGTGAACAGCAAATAGCCGATGACTTTACTTTCCTCATCAAACAGCGGGTAATAATGATCATCTGCTCGCTCATTGCCGTTGTGCATTCCTCTCTCCGCACCATTGACCGCACGGCTGCGAACGGTAGGCTTGCGCTCCTCAATGACTTCGCGTGCTGGTCCATACAGCTGCTCACTGGTCATGTTATCCTGCTCTTGCGGCCAGCCGATGGCGTGCACCATACGGAACTTCTGCCCTTCCGCTGCATCATTTTTTACGACCAGCATGATCGCATCATGGTGAGTCGCGTGCATTAATGCACGCAGACTATTTTCCAGAAAATCACCCATACGCGTATATCCAGTCAACTTCTCCTGATACGTATTAATCAGCTGCAATTGACGTTCACGCTCGGTCAGCTTCTCCAAAATGACCGACTGCTCATGCTGCTGTAGCAGAATTTCTTCATTTTGTGATTCCATCTTGTCGTTTTGCTCTGCCAGATGCTTGAGGTTGCTTTCCAATTGTTGATGACGATCTTCCAGTTGCTTCGTCATATAGTTAATGCCTTGGATCAGACTGCCAATCTCATCATCAAGCTCTCGCTCAGGTACATGAATGTATTCTCCCTTGCTGATGCGCTTCACTGCCGATTCTAGTTCCACTACAGGCTTGATCATCGCCTGACGCAGATACCGAACGAGCAGCAGCGCCGCGATCAATCCTAGCAAAATAAAGACCAACGGAATAAACAGCACCGCTGAATTCAACTGCTGACTTTGCTTGAGCAGCGAGTTCACTTCCGTACGCTCGCCCTGTATAATCTGGTTCAGCTGCATATTCACACCGCGTACCAGATTCGTCGTAATCGTCTGGGCAACACGTTCAATTTCTGCCTGCTGATTGTTGCGTTTATATTCTTCCACGATGGCAAAATAACTGAAATACTCCTGACTCTGACGAGATAGCTGTTCCAGATCGCTTTTCGCCTCCGCATCGTCCTGTGCATCATTGCGATATTGAGCCAGTTCTTCTTGAAAACGGTCACGATCACTTTGCGCCAAGGCTAAGAAGTTCGCTCCGTCATACGCTAGATAAGCGCGGAAATTCGATACCGCCGACCGATAATCTTCCCCGATCGTTTGCAGCCGGTTTTGACGATCTAGATGTACATTTACTTCATCGGTAATATGTGCCACCTGCTGCTTGAACATCCACTCCACCGCAAAAATAACCAGTCCAAATACGAGAAAAATAACAATCGTCCATCGAGTAACACGCCGGGCCAATCCGCCGCGCCGCTCCATTAATTCCCCTCCAATAAACCTTCAACTGCATCCATCAGCTGTAATGGGCTAAACGGCTTGGACATATACAGCGTCACGCCCGCCTGCTCAGCACGTATGCGGTCTTTTTCCTGCGCTTTGGCAGTCAGCAAAATAACGGGCTTGTCCGCATTGATCCCACCGCTGGAACGCAGCCACTCACATACCTCAATACCAGTCGCTTCTGGCATCATATAATCGAGAATAACCAGATCATACGCCTGCTCCTGCAAACGATCGCGCGCAATGCCGCCATCTTCCGCCTCCGCTACCTCATAACCTTCATCCTCCAAGGTTTCTGTCAACAAAAAGCGCAGAGCCGGCTCATCCTCTGCGATCAAAATCTGAAATGCTGCCATATAGTCATCCTCCTGTTTGTACCGCCGCTATCATCACGAGCGGTGAGTGGGTTGGTTTGCTTCATCGCATGTCTCTCTTACCTTTTTATAAACATTTTTTAACAATAAATAGTATTTATTTCAAGTCGTAACACAGTATCATTACCACAAACTGGTACCGGTCCAACAAATCCCGTCCAGAATGCAGGTCACTGGTCACCCCTGATGTCGCTAATGCTCCATTTATCGGCAGAAAGGTGCTTTTTAAATATAGGTCTTCGTTCTTAATCCTACACGCAAAATAATGCTTTTTACAGTTAAAAAACGAACGTTTTGTTCATCTTGCTGTACATATAACGACGCAGTATATATTCGTTCAAATGGCGAGAACAGATTTCATAGGGAGAGAGATATAAACGGAGATTGCTGCTAAATTCGAATAATGTCACCAGATTATTAAAGCGGATACAAAAAAGAAGAAAGAATTAAAAAAATATACAAATTTGAACAATGGGGGAACAGGCATGTTTCACGCTGGATATGCTATACTGAACAGGTAGTTTACTTCATTTCATTTACTTTGGAGAGGGGTTTTTCCTTCATTATGCTTCAACTCAGTCCCTCCTTTTTACAAATAGGCTCCACTGTCGGTTTAATTGTCATTGCGCTAACTGCTATTCTCGTTCGTTCACGCACGAATCACAGACCCGTAAACGCCAAAAAAATCCTCATTCCGCCGCTCGGCATGAGCACCGGATTTTTTATGTTTGTCGTGCCTGATTTTCGCGTATCATGGCTATGGGCGCTCGGCGCGTTTCTCGCTGGATGGCTGCTGTTCTCCTATCCGCTGATTCGCGGCACTCGGTTTGAGCATAACGGCACCGATATTGTCGTGCAGCGCTCCAAAAGCTTTCTCTTTATTCTGCTTGGTCTGCTGATGATCCGGCTGCTGCTGCACCGTTTTATCGAGCAATATATCAGCATTCCGCAAACGGCGGGTGTATTCTTTATTCTCGCCTTCGGTACACTGCTGCACTGGCGGCTGGATATGTACCGCAAATATCGCAAGCTGCATGAAGCGCATAAATCTAGCACTTCGCTGTGAGCATTTCCTTCTGATGACAAACCAAAAAGCTAAAGCCGTACTCCGGTACCAAGGGGACAGGCTGCGTTGCCGCAGCGAATGGTTTCCGAAGCTGGGGTGGCTTTAGCTTTTTTACGGTTATATGGGGTGTTGAATCCTTCGTCTGTGTTAGTGTAGATGATCCACATGAACATGATATGAATAAAGAAGCGCCCACAGAGCGTGGACGCTTTGTATCGATTGTATGCTTAACCTAGTTCTTATTCTTCTGCTACTTTGACGAGCTGTTTACCCAGATTCTGTCCGCTGAACAGCCCAATAAAGGCTTCTGGTATTTTCTCAAATCCCTCTACAATATTCTCACTGTATTTCAGCTTGCCGTCACGTACCCATTGCCCCAGCTCCTGCAATGCTTCTGCTTGTTCATGCGCATAATCGCCGACAAGGAAGCCCTTCAGCAGTACCGTACGAGTCAGCAGCATTGGCAGGATGCGTGGACCGAGTTCCGGCTTCTCCTGATTGTACAGCGAAATCTGACCGCATAGCGGAATACGCGCATTACGGTTCAACAGCGGAATGACCGCGTCTGTAATCTCTCCACCTACATTATCAAAATACACATCAATCCCGTCAGGACAAGCCTTTTCCAGTGCTTGGTCAAGCGGCTGATCGGTTTTATAATTGATCACTTCATCAAAGCCTAATTCTTCTTTTAAATAGCGGTTTTTCTCGTCCGAACCCGAGATACCAATCACGCGAGCGCCTTTGATTTTCCCAATCTGTCCAACAATCATGCCGACCGCGCCGCCTGCACCAGAAACGACGAGCGTCTCACCCGGCTGTGGATTACCGATACGCAGCGTGCCGAAGTATGCCGTCAATCCAGTCATACCGAGTACGCCGAGTGCCGTTGAGATCGGTGCTAGCTCAGGGTCTACCTTACGGCAAGCCTTCGCATCCATAATGCCATAGCGCTGCCAACCCCATGCACCGACCACAATATCGCCCTCATGGAAATGATCATCTTTGCTTTGCAGCACTTTCCCAATCGAGCCGCCTGTGATGACCTCGCCAACCGCATAAGGAGCGGAATACGACTTGGCATCCTTCATCCGTCCACGCATATACGGATCGACCGATACATATAGCGTTTTAATGAGCAACTGTCCGTCTTGCGGCGGGTTCAGCTCTTCCTTTTCAAATGTAAAATTGTCCAGCTGCGGCGTGCCTTCCGGCCGACTGGCAAGTGCGATGTATTCATTTTGTTGTTCTGCCATGTTCTATTCCTCCCTGAATCATGAATCGAATTGTTTTGGATAAAATCGTAGTGCTTCCAACAATACAATTACCCGTTTTTGCATCAATTTTGACCCTAATCGCTACATCTAACGTTGGATTCAAACACCAAGCCGAATAAATCGCCAGCAATGGGCTATGCTTTTGCTAAACGTCTATGATCTTAGAAACGTAAACATTACTACAATCCCAATCTGTAATGATAGCACTCATGAAAGCGTCCGCATGCACAAAAGGTATCCATAATCCGATTTTCATTCAAAAAAGAGTCAACTTATATAACATATTTACGGTTACAGCGGACGATAAAGATTGTATAATGGCAGAGATGGAAAGTATTTTGACATAATGGAATTGTCCTATTAGAGAGAGGCGTAGCCAGATGAGTACGATGGCGTTGGACTGCGCACGTTTCATTCACATCGATCGGGGGCTATACAAGATGGGTAGAAAAAATAGAAAAGTAGCGATTATCGGCGTTGGAATGGTGGGAGCAGGCTGTGCTTATTCCATGATCAACCAGTCGATTGCCGACGAGATTATGATGGTCGGACGCACTCACGATAAAGCAGTGGCTCAGGCGCTTGACCTGTCACATTGCATGGACTTTACCTCACACCGTACCAAAGTATATGCAGGCACACTAGAGCAATGCAGCGATATGGACATCGTGATCATTACCGCAGGAGCCAATCCGAAGCCCGGTCAGGATCGTATGACCGTATTGCACGAAGCCGCTATAATTACCAAGGAGATTGTTGATCCGATCATGGCAAGTGGGTTTGACGGTGTATTCATCATCGCAGCCAATCCAGTTGATGTGGTCACATATCTGACATGGCAATTTTCTGGTCTACCACGCGAACGTGTCATTGGCACGGGTACATCGATTGACTCGTCCCGACTGAAAACGATTCTATCGGATGTGTTCTCCATTGATCCACGTAGCGTACATGGATACGTTCTTGGCGAGCATGGTGAATCCCAATTCGTCGCATGGTCGCACGTAACCATCGGTGGCAAGCCGCTCCTGCATATTATGGAACAGCATGCCCAGCGCTTTCCCGAACTCAGTCTAGATGATGTAGCACTCAAAACGCGTGATGCAGGCTGGGAAATCTTCCTACGCAAAGGTCATACTCAATTCGGTATCGGCAATGCACTCGCTCATATCGCTCGCTCCATTCTGTACGACGAGCATCGGATTATCGCTGTGTCCGCTATTCTAGATGGAGAATATGGACAAAACGATGTATGTGCAGGCGTACCAGCTATTATTAGCGGTGACGGTATTCAGGAGCTGATCGAATTGCGACTAGACGAAGACGAGCAGCGCCAATTTGTCCATTCCTGCGATGTAATCCGTGGCGCAATTGAGCAAGTGCAGATTACAGTATAATGGGATGTTTGATGAGGATTAATTTATAGGTTTTGTCTATCAACTTATAGGCACAATCACAAGAGACAGCCAGCAGAGATCATGTAGAAGTGACCTTCCCTGCTGGCTGTATCTTTATTATTTGAAGTTATTCATTGCAATAGTCACGATTATGTCTTCGCAGCCAAAGCTACATGATCCAGACTGTCCCATACGCCAAGCAAATACATAATGCCTAGTGCTCGGTCATACAATCCATACCCCGGACGACAGTTCTGCTCCTCGCCCCACAGATGACGACCATGATCCGGTCGTACATATCCGTTGTAACCGTTCTCATGATACGCTTTGACAACCTCTGCTATATCGACACTGCCGTCTTTTCCACGATGGGATACTTCAATAAAATCACCATTATCGAATACCTTCACATTACGGATATGCGCAAAATAAATACGGTCATGAAACTCGCGAATCATCGCGGGCAGATCATTATCCGGGTTGGTCCCCAGCGAACCCGTACAGAACGTCAGCCCATTATACGGACTGTCCACCATATCTAGCAAACGACGAATCGTATCCCGACTGCGGATGATGCGCGGTAAGCCAAAGATCGGCCACGCCGGATCGTCGGGATGAATCGCCATTTTAATATCTACTTCTTCGCACACTGGTATAATACGCTCCAAAAAATATTTCAGATTATCGAACAGCTTTTCCTCATCTACATCGGCATACGCGGCAAATAGTTCATCCAGCTTTGCCAGCCGTTCTGGTTCCCAGCCCGGCATCGTAAATTTACCTGCACCTTGCAGAATGCGATCCACCATCTGACGTGGATTGTCGGTAATCGCCGCCTTTTCATAAAAGAGTGCATTCGATCCGTCCGGCAATTCCTTGTACAGCTCGGTACGCGTCCAATCGAATATCGGCATGAAGTTGTAACAGATCACCTTGACCCCAACCGTCGCCAATTTACGAATGGTGTCTATGTAGATGTCGATATATCGATCGCGCGTCGGTCGTCCAATCTTAATATCATCGTGTACGTTCACACTCTCGACGACAGCGGTACTGAATCCCTTCTCTGTAATCTGGTTTGCCACCTCCTGAATGCGCTCTAACTCCCACTCCTCGCCCGCTACCTTATCATGCAGCGACCAAACAATTCCCATCACCCCCGGAATCTGACGGATATGATCCAGTGTAATATTGTCATTGCCTTCGCCATACCATCTCCATGTCATGTTCATCCTGTTGCCTCCTCTACGATTTGGATATTTTTGTATGCAAGATTCAGGTAGATCATACGTCTGCCAGCAAATGTTGTCAAACGAACCGCTTCTTTAGCACTGACATCGTCGCCAGTTCCAACTTAGCTATATGTCAACACGCACAACGATCCAATACCTGCATACTAAAAAGCCACCAGTCAGGACATCATCCTGCTGGTGGCTTTTGTTATTCCAAATGTATGATGATTGGCTTCAATATAGGCTTTCTACTATATATATGTCTCAGCTGTATATAACTCAGCCTATACTCATCAGCCAATCACATGCTCCAACTAACCAATCCATCCTGCCCAAACTTCTTACTTCACTGTCAGCACTGGGCATTTGGCGTGTTGGATCACTTTATGACTTACACTACCGAGAAATAGTTCAGACATCGTATTCATGCCGCGTGTACCCATAATAATCAGGTCAGCTTTTTCCTCAGCAGCCAAATCGCAAATGACAGTTGCTGGATCGCCGTTATGGTAACGAATATTGTACTGTACGCCCGTTGGGTCCAAATAGCTGCGATACGATTCTGTCAATTCATGACCTTCCTCGTCCAGTCGTTGATCAATATCTACACCAAATGGCGGTTCAGACACCATCATGGTCGGGTTAACATGCAGCAGCGTCAATGTCGCTGGAGTCTTCAATGATTGTACCAGAGATACCGCATGTTCCAGTGCGCGGCTAGCATGCTCGGAGCCGTCCACCGCAACAGCGATGCGTTGGTACACGGTATTTTGATTATTTTCAGACATAAGCTTGTCCTCCATTCTGTCCTTCTCCTATGACAAACCAGTTATATCTTCTATTACCCATTCCGTATCAGATTGCGGCACATCTAACGATTAATGCCGTCATCTGACCCCTCTTCTCCTAAATGAATAGCCATGATTAATGTCCGTGCGAAACGTCGATATCGGCAAGATGACGACGGCGAACGATCAGCACCACAACGGCGACCAGTACCATCAGACCACCGAAGTAGAACGGAGTTGCCGAGTTGTACCATTCTGCCAGTTTCCCTGCCAGATACGGCGATACCGCACCACCGAGGAAACGAACAAAGCTGTATGCCGCTGAAGCGACCGAGCGCTCTACCGGAGCAGATTCCATCACCGCTGTCGTGATCAGCGTATTGTTAATACCAAGGAAAATACCAGCGATGATAACACCGATAATAACTAGTGTTGGCGAGCCAGTCGCTGCACCCAGACCCATAAATACTAGATCCAGTGCGAACAAGGTCAGCATTACACCCATCGAACCAGCGAGATTAAAGCGTGCTTGCAGCTTCGGTGCTACGAATACGGACGTAAACGCCAGCAGAATCCCCCAACCGAAGAATACATAACCCAGACCGTGCTCATCCAGTCCCATCACATACGGCGAATATGCCATCAGCGTGAAGAAACCGAAGTTATATAAGAAGGCGACAATCGCCAATGTTTTCAAAGCAGGGAATTTCAATGCTTTAAATGGATCAGACAAGGAACTGCGTGTTTTTGGTTTTGGAATTTTAGGCAGCATCACCAAAATGAATACGAAACCGAGCAGCATCAGAACACTAACACCGAAGAACGGTCCACGCCATGAAATGGAACCCAATTCGCCGCCAAGCAGAGGGCCAACGGAAATACCAAGACCGAGCGCCGCTTCATACAAAATAATCGCTTTGGCTGTACCGGAAGTGGACAATCCAACAATCGCGGACAAGGCAGTCGCGATGAACAACGCATTACCTAATCCCCAGCCACCGCGGAAGCCGACGATTTGGCTGATGGTATCCGACATTCCGCCCAATGCGGAGAAAATAACGATCAGGATGACACCGCTAAGCAGCGTCCATTTTACCCCGATCCGACTAGAAACGAAACCAGTGATCAGCATCGCCAGACCAGTTACTAGATTGTAGCTGGTGAATAGCAGCGATACCTGACTCGGTGTTGCATTCAACTGAGTGGCAATCGCTGGCAAAATAGGGTCAACGAGACCCAAACCCATAAATGAAATGACACAGGCAAAGGCAACCGCCCATACGGCTTTAGGCTGCGACAACAGTCCGCCTTGTTTGGGCAGCTCTTTGACTTGAGCTGTTTTTGTACTCATGATGATGTATTCCTCCCTTTTCTCTTCCGATCTCCGTTTCAATGAACCTATTTCTATATACGATCATGCTCCAACGACTCGTTGTTGGAACAAGCCTTTCGTAACTTACACTAGCTTGGTATGAATCAAACATCCAGCGTATGCTGCTTTACAAATCCGCCGTTTCGCTGCTTAGCCTCTCCAGACCTTCACGCACCTGCTGGCGCAATCCCTCGGCTTCCTGCTTGAATGACTGAATCGTATTCATCTTGCTCTCCATCATCTCCAGTTGCTGACCCAACGTCATATCGATCTGCTGGAGCTGCTGTCTGCGTTCTTGCAGGTCAGTAATACTGCGATACCGTTCGCGCTGCCCTCGCAGCATCTCCACCACTTCGATATACCGCTGCAATTCCTGTAGCGAGAAGCCAAGTACATCGCGCGCACTGATGATCTTTTTTAATCGTTCAATATCTTCGCGCGTATAGAGTCGGGTATTGCCTTCACTTCGCTGCGGAGTCAGCAGACCGATTTCCTCGTAGTAGCGAATCGTACGCTTCGTCAGATTGCATTCGGTAGCTACTTCATCAATCTTATACAGCGTCATGCCGTCCCCTCCAAATTTATATTTAAATAATTACATATCTTATATGAATATAATAGTACTATTTAACGTTAACGTCAACGTTATTTGAAAATTAAATTTAACTTTTTTCATTTATTTTCAGCAATCCAGCAAAAGAACTTCTTCCCCTGCTCTATATTGCCATCCAAATTCCGTACAACAAAAAGAACCCCTGCACCATAGGCGCAAGGGTTCGCGTTGAGTCAGCTATCTTATTTTGTGGATTTCTCTACCGCGTGACCGCCAAATTCGTTACGCAGTGCAGCAACGACTTTACCTGTAAACGTATCGTTATCCAGGGAACGGTAACGCATCAGCAGGGACAATGCGATAACTGGTGTTGCCATTTGCAGGTCCATTGCTTCTTCCACAGTCCATTTACCTTCACCGGAGGAGTGCATGATGCCTTGGATTTCTTCCAGACGACCGTCTTTAGCAAATGCGTTTTCGGTCAGCTCCATCAGCCAAGAGCGGATAACGGAACCGTTGTTCCATACGCGTGCCACTTTTTCGTAGTTGAAGTCGTACGGGCTTTTCTCCAGTACTTCGAAGCCTTCACCGATTGCTGCCATCATACCGTACTCGATACCGTTGTGTACCATTTTCAGGTAGTGACCGCTGCCTGCTTCACCAGCATACAGGTAGCCGTTCTCTACGGAAGTATCGCGGAATACAGGCTCAACGATATCCCATGCTTCTTTGTCGCCACCAACCATATAACATGCGCCATTACGAGCGCCGCTCATGCCGCCGGATGTACCTGCGTCCATGTAGTGAATGCCTTTTACTTTCATTTCGTTGTAACGACGAATCGATTCTTTGTAGTGAGAGTTACCTGCTTCGATAACGATGTCGTTCTCGGACAGCAGTGGAGCGATCTCAGCCAGTACGGAATCTACAACGCCGTGAGGAACCATAACCCACAATACGCGTGGTGCTTCCATTTTTTCTACCAGTTCAGCGATTGTGTTAGCGCCTTGTGCGCCCAGCTCGGAGATTTCTTTTACTGCTTCTTTGTTCAGGTCAAATGCAACAACCTCGTGGTTGTGATCCATCAGGTTTTGTCCCAGGTTCATACCCATTTTGCCAAGTCCGATCAATCCGATTTTCATAGTATAGCCCTCCATGTATTGGGATGATACGTATCCCTTTTTTTTGTCTAGTCATTGTACAACATCAAGCTGTCATCTATTGCCATTTCATGCCTGTCAATCCAGTCATTCCATTCCATGGCATTCTGCAAAGCCAAATGATCGGCTCTGAAGGCATAGGGAATACGCTCTGTTTATCATTAACCAGAGCGTAGACCAAACATTCATTTGCAAAAGAACGAGTGGAACGCTTAGCGCGCTGCTACGCCGGTACGTACCGGTGCTGCATTGCGGTCGCCCAACCAGCGGAAGCCTTGCTCAGCGAGCAGTGCATCAGATGCTTCGGGACCATACGTGCCGGATGCGTAGTCATGCAGCGGCAGGCTGTTGTCCGCGAAAGCTTCCAGAATCGGTTGAATCCACTGCCAAGACAGCTCTACTTCATCCCAGTGGGCGAAGAAGGTACCGTCGCCGCGCAGTGCATCGCCGATCAGCAGTTCGTAAGCTTCTGGATCATTATCGGTACCCATCACGAATTCAGATGTCATTGGTTCCAGTTGACCCGTTTTCACATTACGACGGTTCAGTTGCAGAGTGATTTTCTCTTCTGGATTGATGCTGATGGTCAGCATATTCGGCTGTCCGTCGCAATCAATGCAGATTTCGTTATTTTGCATCGTGTTTTTAAACTCAATCACGATACGGGTCGATTTTTCTTTCATGCGTTTACCGGTACGGATGTAGAACGGTACGCCCTGCCAAGAGAAATCATCTACCCAGACGCGTGCAGCGACAAAGGTATCGGTATTGGAACCAAGCGTAATGCCCGGCTCATCTTGATAGCCCTGTACTTCGCGACCAGATACAACCCCTGCATTATATTGTGCACGCACGATATGTTTGTGCGCATCTTCTTTGGAGATTGGACGCAGTGCTTTAGCGATGTATTTTTTGTGGGAACGTACATCGTCAGCAGTATGTCCACCAGGCAGTGTCATAGCTGTCATCATCAGTACTTGCAGCATATGGTTTTGCACCATATCGCGTACCGCACCAGTATGATCATAATACCCTGCGCGCTCTTCCACACCAACAATCTCGGATGCGGTAATTTGCACGTTAGCGATGTGACGGTTGTTCCACAGCGATTGGATTACTGGATTTGCAGAGGTGAAGGATTCCATATTTTGCACCATTGGTTTACCCAGATAGTGGTCAATGCGGAAGATTTCTTCCTCAGCAAATGTTTTGCTCAGGTGCGTATTCAGCTGACGCGCCGATTCCAGATCATGACCAAATGGTTTCTCAATGATCAGGCGTTTCCAACCGGATGTCGTACCCAGTCCGCTAGCGTTAATGTTGTCAGCGATCACCTCGAAGAATTCAGGTGCAACCGACATGTAGAACATGCGGTTTTGTGGAATATTCAGCTCGGATTCGCGCTGCTCTACAATCTTCAGCAGCTCTTTGTACCCGGCGGTATCATCCACATTCAGAATATGATAGCGAATCGAACGCAAAAACGCGTCCAGCGTCTCGCGGTGATTCGGTGTATTGCGGGAAAATTCTTGCAGCGATTGCTCCACATACGTCTGGAATGTCGCGTCATTGAATGATTTGCGGCCCAGTCCGATGATGGAGAAGGCTTCCGGCATTTTGCGATCTACATACAAGTTGTACAAAGCAGGGAAAATTTTGCGTTTCGCCAGATCCCCGGTTGAACCGAACAATACAAATGTCATAGCTTCCATATCGTTTCTCCTCCAAAATGTACCCATCCCGTGTGTTCTATTAGCATTTTGCATGCTTCTGTGTCTATGGGCTAGTTGTGTACAGACCTTAACGTCCTGCCAGCTTGATACTGTTGATATAGCAACTATATCGTCAAAAAATAAACGAACCTCTCCACGAGATATGTATACAGAAACATATTTCATATGCAGGTATCGTTATAAAGTCAATCTTTCATTGTGTCTCTTTTGTGACAGTCAAACTCACAAAAATTACAATAGACCTTGTGTCGAACAATGTCAAGATAAAAATGAAAGTTTCACAATGAATATTACCATTTCCATTTCTGAATGCGGTATTTCCTTTTTATCGGTCAACCGGTTGCCTTGATGAATAGCTAAATGACTGGAATATAGCAGCGTTGACACTGTTGCCTAAACATGATAGTCTAACGTCGATTCAGCAGTGTGGTCCGTCACGACGGCGAAAATAGCTGCTCACGGTACCTTAACACGCATTTGAAAATCATATTCGCTGTAAAAGTTGCTATACCAACTATACCCCCTCACCGACTGATTATTCAATTTTAAATTATTTTTTTATAAATTTGCGATCCGTTTGGCACATGTGATCCATACATTAAGGGTGAATAACATGCATTTTGATGTAGAAAAGAGTTACACCGTATTCATTCGTGATGTCCATCTGGCGATTACCGGTTATATCAAGCAGCAGCTTGCTCCTTTCAATCTTGCCCCGGAACAGACATTTGTCATGATGCTGCTCTGGCAAAAGGACGGATTGACCCAGAACGAGATTGGCGAACGTCTTGGTAAGGACAAAACGAATATTACACGAATGATCTCCAATCTGGAAAACAAAGGCTTTATCCGCAAAATCACCTGCACGGATGATCGACGCCGCTTCAAAATTTATTTAACGGCAGAAGGAACGCGGCTGGAACAGGACGTATGCAGCATCATGAAAGAAACCGGGCGTGACCTGATGGAAGGCATCTCCGAAGAGGAACGAGCCACACTACGCCGCCTACTTGGCAAGATTAAGCAAAATGCGTATGAAGGTGAATTGGCGGAAGTCGCCAAAGAGACAGCAGATTATACCATTTGAACCGATCAGCATCAGCCTGCAATGGCGGCGCTGATCTTTTTTTTATTTTCAGTAGTAATAGCTATTCCTCCACTCCCTGCTGCTGAATCAGACGAATAGGACCATTGGAGTTGAGCGCGATCATTTGCTCAGTCATCTCCTCATGTGTATACGGCATGCCCTCTCGCAGCCACCAGTGAATCACGCCTACATAGGCGGAGCTGATATAACTAGCAATCACATCCTTATGCACCGGAAGCTGTTCATCATCCAACGCTGCAAATCGCTCCTCGTAAAAACGTGCGATATACTGCTTCATGTACTGGACAAAGTTAAACATTGCCCGCCGCTCAAACATCACCTCGAAAAAGCGCTTGTACTGAATAATATAGTTAAAAATGCGTCCGGCAATATAACGCTGCAATTCATCAATCGACTGGTGAAAGGAGCTTGCATCCCTCGCTTCACCGAACAGTTCACCTAGCAGTTCATCTGTAACCGCAAACAGCAGATGATCTTTGGATTCATAATGCAGGTAAAACGTTTTGCGATTCACAGTGGCGCGGGAGGTAATATCCTGAATCGTAATTTTCTCATACGGCTGTTGTTCCATAAGGTGAATCAAGGCATCGCGCAATAAGGCTCGTGTGCGCAACACGCGCGGATCAATGCGTTCGTTCGTTGCCTTCTGCTGAATCGTAGCAGGAACCATATTGGTCAGCTGTGGGTTGGGAGATGGCATTTTATCAGGCATAGTAAAGACCCTCCTTTGTAGGTAGATGGTGTATGGTACAGATGGATCATGAGTACTTGCACATGTTCCAATCACTTCTAAACGTCACTTCCAACACAAATACAAACGGATGATTCGTCGTTTACTCACTATAAAACAACTATCTCTACAATTAAACGACAAATGTGGCATAAGCACCATCGCTCTACATACTGGTTATTGTCACTATGCAAAGGCTGACTTATAATTCGATATGTTGCACCATATTATTTTTGAATTAATAAAATTGTGTGCAATCATTAAAAAATGGGTACTATTCTTCTTACGATCATCTTATATATTTACGATCATCTTTAAGATCACCGATATAATCCAGTGTTTATAAGACACATTGTCTTTTTACACAGGAATCTTCTCATGATTCGTATGCTTTACTTGTATCCATCTATTTAGCATTTCCCACTATATGACCTCAAGGAGAGAACCAATACGATGCAAGCTATTCCACAACTCGTCGCGCAACAGCGCACATTTTTCAATACAGGCACCACCAAATCAACAGCTTACCGTCTGGACGCTCTGCGGAAGCTAAAATCTGGGATTGAGCAATATCATCAACGCATTCTGGATGCCCTGCATACTGACCTGAACAAATCGGAAGCAGAAGCGTATGGCTCAGAAATCCGCATCGTTATGGGCGAATTGGACTTTGCTCTGGAGAATCTGGAAAGCTGGGCAGCTCCACGTCAAGTCCCTACATCTTCCGCACTGCCAGATGCAGTTAGCACTATTTATCCAGAGCCGTACGGCGTTACACTGGTCATCGCGCCGTGGAACTATCCGTTCCAGCTTGCCTTTGGTCCACTGATCGGTGCGATGGCAGCAGGCAACACAGCGGTTGTGAAGCCTTCCGAGCTAACACCAGCTGTTTCTCGTCTGATCTACGATCTGCTGACTGAGCTGTTCCCAGCTGAATATATCGCTGTTGTCGAAGGCGAAGTCGAAGCAAGCACCGCTCTGCTAAAAGAAAAATTCGACTATATCTTCTTCACTGGCAGCACAGGTGTAGGTCGCGTCGTTATGCGCGCTGCTGCTGAACACCTGACTCCAGTCACACTGGAATTGGGCGGCAAAAGTCCAAGCATCGTGCATCATGATGCCGATCTGAAGCTGGCTGCACAGCGCCTTGTACGCGGTAAATTCCTGAACGCTGGTCAAACATGCGTCGCACCGGACTACCTGCTTGTACACAGCAGTGTAAAACAACAACTGGTTGATCTGATTACTGCGGAAATCGCTGACAAATTCACAGACGATGTACTGCAAAATCCAAACTTCCCGCATATCGTGAATACACGTAACTTTGACCGTCTGACTGGATTGATGCAAGATCAGCAAGTGATGGTGGGCGGACGCTCCGTACGCGATCAACTGCTGATCGAGCCAACCTTGCTGGATAATGTAAGCTGGGATGCGCCAGTGATGCAGGAAGAGATTTTCGGACCAATTTTGCCAGTAATCGCTTATGATGATCTGAATCCACTGCTGGATGAGATCGTGAATCGTCCCAAACCGCTGGCACTGTACTTGTTTACACAGGATGAGCAGCTGGAAGAGCAAGTATTGAATACCGTATCCTTTGGCGGTGGCTGTATTAATGAGACACTGTCCCATATGACTTCGCACTATCTGCCATTCGGCGGTGTCGGTGAAAGCGGCATGGGCTCGTATCACGGGCAACAAAGCTTTGACGTATTCTCCCATCATAAAAGTGTGATGAAACGCAACGCGTAAGCGTCGTTCCAAAAGCAGCAGACCTCCTATGGTCTGCTGCTTTTTCGTTTGTATATTTATCGGCTGCTACTTATTCCTTTCTGTATCTACTTTCTTCCACTTGTCCATTTCCACTGTTATGCCATTGTCTATTGCGGCGTATGACCCTATAAAATATTGCGACTAAACCTACAAATACTATGAATATGAGGCATAAACCGCAACTGACCCTATATTGTTCATTGATTCCACCTCTCTAAACCTTTAAAATTATATGTATAAATTTATATAATAACTTCTTCATTCCACATATGGGTATATTACGTTTACCCCATCATTGATTCATCATTCTATCCAAAGAGGTGCATATCATTATGTCTACACATACCCAATCAACAGAAGATACTACGCTACTCAAACAACGGATTGAACATGCCGTGCAAAACCGGGCGGATCATACGGAGTTCGACATGCACGCCGCGCTGGAGGATGTACTGAACGGTATGGGATTATCATCCACAGACAGTGGCGGACAGATTCAATTTACAGGTAAAGACCCTATCGTTCCGAGCGTACTGCGGCTAGCCAGCTCAGCAGGGATCGGGATGGTAGCAAAATCGGTTGCTGCTGCTAATCTCTGGCGACTGCGCGGTGGGAAAGGTCAGGACATTTCGCTGGATTTGCGTAAAATTCTGCATCGTCTCTCTCCTTTTTACGATCGCAAATGGGAAAAACTGAACGGCTATTCGCCAACCAGCCCTTCTGATCCAAGCTCATCGTTTAAATTCCGCTTTTACCAAACCAAGGATAAACGCTGGGTGATGCCGCTAGAGCCGTATCCAAAGCTGAAAATCAACACCTTGAAGCTGCTGGATTGTGCGGATACACCGGAAGCAGTAGCGCAAGCGATTTCCCAATGGAACGCCCGCGATCTGGAAGAAGCCGGAGCCAAAGCTGGCGTAGTGATGCCAATGGCGCGCACAGTAGAGGAATTCCTGAATGAGCCTGCTTTTGCATCGGTCGCTTCTCTCCCTCTGGTGGAAATTGAAAAAATCGGCGATAGTGCACCAGAGCCATTGCCGCAAGGCGGTTCAGCACCACTGGATGGCATTCGTGCACTTGGCATGGGTCATGTCATCGCTGGTGCAGGTGTCGGTCGTGCGCTTGCCTTGCATGGTGCGGATGTACTGAATATCTGGCGTCCGTCCGATTGGGAAGTGGATACAACGTATTACACTGCCAATGTGGGCATGCGCTCCGCTATGCTGGAGCTGGACGATGAACCTGCTCATGCGCAGATGATGGACTTGCTGCGAGATGCGGATATTTTCTTCGCCAATCGTCGTCCATCGTATCTGGAACGTTTTGGATTGAGCCCACAACAAAGTGCGGCAGTGCGTCCGGGTATTATTCACGTCTCGGTATCGTTGAACGGTGAGGAAGGTCCGTGGGCGGATCGGATCGGCTTTGACCAGACGGCAGGTACATTGACTGGTGTAATGTCGCTTGAAGGTACACCAGAGCAGCCGCAATTGCCACCGATTCTGGTGGTCAATGACTATATCATCTCGTGGCTTGCCGCTGCGGGTGCGATGGCTGCACTGGCGCGTCGTGCAGAAGAAGGCGGTAGCTACCGCGTGCACATTTCACTTAGTCGCGTATCGTTATGGTTGATGTCGCTAGGTCTGTTTGACAAGGAATTTGCGCATCAGACTGCGGGATCAGCAGAGGAACATCTGTATTTGGACCCAGATTTATTTACAGCGGACACCGTATGTGGGCATTATCAAGGGGTGACCGATCAGGTGCATATGTCGGAGACACCGGGCGAATACAAAACTGTACTGGTTCCACGCGCGTCAGGTGAAGCACGCTGGATGAGCAAATAAGCAAATAAACGGATGCGTAGAGATGCAGCATACGTTGCGGGAAGGAATGGGGAAATCGACTCAGGTGAAGCTACGAGAATCATTTGTATTTGGATAAAAGAAAAATGCTCGTTGCTCCAAAATTTTGTGTTTCCCCGATCTATGCAATTGCATATTAGACAGTATACAATTTCATTTCTTCAAGAAGAATTTCGCTTATAATCTATATCGTTGCTTTCGCTTACAAAGCTTTTTTAATTTGCTTCAAGATCGTAATATAACATGGCAAAAGTGCAGCTGGCGGGTATTCCCAGCTGTGCTTTTTTATTATGGGATCGAACTGGTTCCACTGTAATTTTTAAGGGTAAAAAGCGTTAGCATCTACATAATGATACAGGAGGAACTTACATGCTGATTGAAGCTATTTATCATCGTCCGAAAATGAACTGGGGTTATCCGTACGATCATGAGACGATTCATCTGCGTCTTCGTACGAAAAAGCAAGATGTGAAGCAGGCATGGGCGCTAGCGGGCGACAAGTATATGTGGGAGAAGTCCAAAGAGCTGGTAGAGATGAAGGTCTTTGCGACGGATACGCTGTTTGACTATTGGGAATGCGAATTGAAGCCTCCGTTTCGGCGGTTGAAATATGGCTTCAAGCTGTCCAATGATGAGGAAACCGTTTGGATGGATGAGGATAAATTCGGCAGCGATGAGCCGCAGATGGATCGCTTGTTTGATATTCCGTTTATCAATCCAGTCGATGTGTTTACGACTCCAGATTGGGTAAAAGATGCGGTCTTTTATCAGATTTTCCCGGAGCGGTTTGCGAATGGCAATCCATCCAATGATCCAGAAGGCACACTGCCGTGGGGTGGTAAGCCGGAGTGGTACAATTTCTTCGGTGGCGATCTGCAAGGGATTATCGATCATCTGGATCATCTGACCGATCTGGGCATTAACGCAATTTATCTATGTCCGATTTTCAAAGCGACGACCAATCATAAATACGATACCGAAGATTATATGCAGATTGATCCAAGCTTTGGCGATGAGGAAACACTGAAAAAGCTGATCCATACCTGCCATAGCAAAGGCATTCGCGTTATGTTTGACGCGGTATTCAATCATTCTGGTAAAACGTTCGCTCCCTTCGTGGACGTACAGGAAAAGGGCGAGCATTCCAAATACAAGGACTGGTTCCATGTACGCAAATTCCCGCTGGCGGTGGAGGATGGTATTCCAACCTACGATACATTCGACTTCGAGCCGCTCATGCCGAAGCTGAATACCGAGAACCCGGAAGTGAAGGAATATCTGCTAGGGGTGGCGCGTTACTGGGCGGAGGAATACGGCATCGACGGTTGGCGTCTGGATGTAGCCGACGAGGTAGATCACCAATTCTGGCGCGAATTCCGCCACACCGTCAAGGCGATCAACCCGGACATTTATATTCTCGGCGAAATTTGGCACGAGTCCAGTCCGTGGCTGCAAGGCGATCAATTCGACTCTGTGATGAACTATCCATTTAAAAATGCGGTGACGGATTTCTTCATTAAAGACACAACGGATGCGCTCACCTTCTCCCATGCAATTGGCACACAGATGGCGCGTTATCAGCGTCAGGTAACCGAAGTTGCCTTTAACCTGCTGGATAGCCACGATACGCCGCGTGCGTTGACCGTTGCTGACGGCAACAAGGACCGACTCAAACTGGCTTCCCTGTTCCAAATGACCTTTACCGGTACTCCGTGCATTTATTATGGCGATGAGATTGGAATGGAGGGCGAAGGCGATCCAGATTGCCGCCGCTGTATGGTATGGGAAGAAGAGAAACAAGATCGTGAGCTGTTCGCTTACTACCAGCGCATCATCGGATTGCGCAAGCAATATGCGGCGCTGCGTCAAGGACATTTCCGCTTCCTCCATTCACGCAAGGGCAGCAACGAGCTAGTGTATGAGCGTGCAGACGAGCAAGATACATTTGTGATCGCGATGAACAGCTCTAGCGAGCCGATTGAGATCGATATTAATGTGGATTCCAATCATTGGGAAGATGTGCTGGAAGGCGAAGAATTGCAATTGGATGGCGGAAAGCTACAATACAAGCTGCCAGCATATGGCTACAAAGTGCTGCGCTGTCTGGAAAAAGACACGCATCCTGAAGGAGACAAGTAAGCGACAGATCCACTTTATGCAAAACAGATCGGATGTCATCGAACAGTATATAAAGGTTAGAGAATAAAGACTATGTTCTTCACTCTATTCTCTCTAGCATGAGGAAATCAGAGTGTACATGCAACGCATAGCAGAGCGATTACTGTTTGATGACGACCCTATATGACAACTTTAATGTGCAAGCAGGATTCCTTTTTACGAAGGAATCCTGCTTTTTTACGGATCAAGGAATGGGAATGTTATTCTTCCTGTCTAGTACATACATGCAGATCGAATTCATGTACATAGAATATGTATGCTTTTACGCTTAAAGTATTGGTGCTTGCGGTTAAATGTGATATAGTGAGACTTTGTTTTACGAACGTATAGAGAACCTTCATAGAGCGTACATTCCACCTGTATAGAATGTATATCGAACCTACAGGTAAACAGAAGGTACATTACTCCACCAGTATCATTCGTACTTCTCCCTATATTCTCACGTTGGCAGTCGCAAGCGTTGGGGCTATTTCTTGTCTACATATATTATTCCATCTTGCAGGAGGTTCCACCATCATGTCCAATTCTTCCGTGAATCAGTCTATGCTCGCCGCCTGGCTCAGCCTGATCAGCAATGTGGCACTTACCCTGCTCAAGCTCATCGTCGGTATCCTATTTAACAGTCAGGTTCTCATTGCCGATGGTATTCACAATGCAGGTGACGTGATCGCTTCTGCCACAGCGCTTGGCTCGATGCGCATCTCAGCAATGCCGCCAGATGAAGATCATCCCTATGGTCACGGTAAGGCTGAGGTGCTTGGTGCCAGTATGGTCGCGGTCATTCTGCTGCTGGCGGCACTGTACATCGGCTATCATTCGGTCATGCTGCTGTTTGAACCGCCTTCCGAGCCACATGTGATTGCACTGCTAGCCGCTGCTGTTTCGTTGATCTGGAAACTGGTGCTATACGTGTACACGATGCGCATTGGACGCGCAGCCAACAGCAAGGGCTTGATCGCTACCGCGCAGGATCATCTGGCAGATGTGTATG
Source organism: Paenibacillus sp. JQZ6Y-1 (assembly GCF_040719145.1). Lineage (NCBI taxonomy): Bacteria > Bacillati > Bacillota > Bacilli > Caryophanales > Paenibacillaceae > Paenibacillus > Paenibacillus kandeliae. Next base: position 304,077 of record NZ_JBFDUZ010000002.1, on the reverse strand, counting down.
CGTCCGGTGCCGCTTTTCTAGGGATTGGATTAGGCTTGATCGGTGAATATTATGGCTATGGGCTGCTTGCCTATGGTGATCCGCTGGCGGGAATTGTGGTCGCTTTGCTCATTCTCAAGCTTGCTTACTCTACGGGTCGTGAGTCGATTGATATTTTGATGGAAAAAGCAGTGCATCCTGAGAAAATCGAAGCGTATACCGCTGTGTTAACGGCGATGCCGGAGGTCAAACGCATTGACCGCATTCGCGCGCGTGAGCATGGGCATTATATTGTGGTCGATGTACGCATCGGTGTAGATGCTGCATTGACGATTCAGCAGGGCCATGACATTTCGCGGTTGATGAAAAAGAATATTATGAGTTCGGATACACAGGTGACCGAGGTGCTGGTGCATTTGAACCCTTGGTATGCGAATGAGCAGTAAGGCGACGAAGCTGTCGTTTTCTCTAGTGTCAGAAAGCCGCTATATCCCTGTATAACAGGAAGTAGAGCTGACATCGTTAGCTATGTGTTGTGTTTGGTATCTATATTGCAGCAGCCCTTTGATTCCGCAACATCTAGAATGTTGGATACATTGCAGATCAAAGGGCTGTTTTTTGTTGGAATTGGATTGGATATTGGACGCTACCTTGAACATCATACGAATCCCTCTTTTTCTTATATCAGATAGATTTCTTCATGATTATACTAAATCATGTTTAAACAAGATTCCTGCGAGTTTAATATATCTCGTATGCATCTTGGTATTTTTTTAATCATTTTATATATATTTACAAGAAAGATGATTAGAAATAATCGTATGTTGATTGTTCTATCTATCATGATACACTAACTTCCCTCTGTCATTATTTGTCGCAAATAATAGTCTATTTTGCTTACTACGATATTGATATTTTTTATTTTAGATTCCTTTCCACTTCATGGCATTCCTTCCAAAAGCCACTCACTTCCCTTTATTAGCAAGGATTTCTTTGCCTTTGTCCCTTATGCACAGAGGTCAAATCAAGGCATCTTTCCATTGATGCTAGCATACATAAGGCTTAAAATTTGAAGTACCGGAACTAGTTCTAATTTCTCAGCACCATGTTCATGATATCGTTTACAATCGGATTTTTGGGAGAGGAGGTTTTTAATTTTGGAGAAGCTGACCGCCAGGCTGACGATGATGCTTCAGTTTCTGACCGGGGCGCATGGCGACTATATAACGATTCGCGATCTGTCGGATCATCTGGACGTCAGTGAAAAAACGGTCAAACGTGAGCTGCCTGCCGCTGAAGAGTGGCTGCGCCAGCATCACCTGAAGCTCATTCGTAAGCCTGGAACTGGTTTAGCTCTAGAAGGCAGCACATCTGCTCTGGATGCCGCTCGTCAGGAATTGGACGAGCAGAACCTCCGTAAGGATTACACGCGTGAGGAACGGCATTACTTCATTATTAGCGAACTTCTTCTTTCCAAGGAACCGATTAAACTTTACGCATTCGCCTCTCAGTTCAAAGTAACGGAAGGCACACTAAGCAACGATCTGGATCGGATCGCACAATGGCTCTCCTCCTTCGGCATTACCCTTGTCCGCAAGCCCGGACTGGGCGTTTACATCGAAGGTACAGAGAATAGCATCCGCTCCGCACTGGTTCATCTGCTCTACGAAAGTGTGGACGAATACCAGTTGACTCATTTGGTTCGGGATCAGCTCTCACCGGATGAGGAAACGGGACGCGTGCAATTCCACATTCGCAATCGCCTGCTCAATCTGGTCGATGATGGCATGATGGACCAGCTGCAAACGTACTTGAGCGATCTGGAACGCGAGATGCACATGAAATTAACCGATAGCGCCTATATTGGGCTAACGGTGCATCTAGCACTCGCTATCGAGCGCATCCGGCGCGGGCAACGCATTACGATTGCACCCCGCATTCTGGATGAGCTGAAGCAATTGCGCGAATTTCATATCGCACGCACGCTGGCAGAACGGCTAGAGCATTCGTTTGACATTACGGTTCCTGAAGATGAGATGGGTTATATCACCATGCATCTCAAGGGCGCCGAAACGAGACTTAGCGTCGAATCCGATTCGTATTACGAGCATGTTAGCTTTGAACTGGTCAAGCTGGCACGCGACATCCTCAAGATGGCGGAAACGGAAACCGGATTTGAGCTAAAAGGCAACAGTCGTTTGTTTGCCGGATTCATTAATCACCTTGGTCCGGCAATTGAGCGGCTGCGCTTGGGACTGGATATCCGTAATCCGCTGCTGGCGCAGATCAAAGAGCAATACGGCCCGACCTTTGAGATCGCTCGTAAATGTTCGCGACTGTTGGCAGATTTCACTCAGCGCGAAGTACCGGAAGCGGAAATCGGATATTTGGCGATGCACATCGGCGCCATGTCTGAATACGCCGCCGTCCAGCGCAAGCCGCTCAAAGCGATCATCGCCTGTGCAAGCGGTATGGGTACATCCAGCCTGCTCTCCATCCGAGTCAAGCGTGAGTTTCCATCGCTGCAAATTATCGATGTCGTCTCCTCCTCGGAGGCAGCCAGTATGGATACACGTGCGGACGTGATCATTTCCACCGTTGAGGTCAACAGCAGTATCCCGACTATTCGGGTATCGCCGCTGCTCTCGCCAGAGGATATCAATGATATTCGCCAACTGCTGTCTCGGCTAGAAATTACGGCGGAACCGCGCTCCAATGAAAAGGCACGTCCCGCCGATCCGGCAGAGCGTCTAACCGACACGCTAAGCATTCACAAGGAAACGCTGACCGGTATTCTCGATCTAACGGCTGGGCTTGTGATTCGTGATCAGTTTCACGCCCAATCGGTGCCGGATCTGATTCACCAGATTGCCAGCATGTTTACCGCTTCGGCGGAACGCGCCGATACGTTGGAGCAAGAGCTGCATGAACGCGAACGCATGGGTGAGACCGTGTTATCGCAGGATGGATTGATCTTGCTGCACTGCCGCTCCAGCGTCGTCAATAAGTTATTTCTCGGCATTATCCGGTTCTCCGAACCGATTCAGGCAGCGACCCAATCGGTTGATCTATACGCTGCCATTGTACTGCTTGCTCCGAAGGACAGCAGCAAGTCGTATCTGGAAGCGGTCAACGAAGTCAGCAAATCGCTGATCGACCGCCCCGGCTTTGTCACAAGGCTCGTCTCCGACCGGCCCTCCGGCCTGAAGTCGGAAATATCCGGCATGATGCGCGATTTATATACCCGCAAAATTGAACAATATATGATGGAGGTTGAACAAATATGAGCACAGTACATTCCGCTGCTTCTGAAAAGAAAAGCGCACGCGATCGCGTTCAGTCATTTGGACGGTTCCTAAGCTCCATGGTTATGCCGAATATCGGTGCATTTATCGCATGGGGTTTATTGACTGCCCTCTTTATTCCAACAGGTTGGGTTCCTAATGCTACATTGGCAACTATGGTCGATCCAATGATCAAATACTTGCTGCCACTGCTGATCGCCTACACCGGCGGTAAAGTCGTGCATGACCATCGTGGTGGTGTACTCGGTGCTATTGCCGCAATGGGTGTTATCGTCGGCGCCGACATCCCGATGTTTATCGGTGCTATGATTATGGGTCCTCTCGGCGGTTGGGTCATCAAGCAATTTGACAGAGCAATCGAAGGCAAAATCAAAGCCGGTTTCGAAATGCTCGTGAATAACTTCTCTGCTGGTATTATCGGTATGATTTTGGCGATCCTCGGTTATGTAGGGATCGGTCCACTGGTACAAGGCTTTACGCATCTGATTGAAGCAGGTGTTAACTTCTTAGTTGCACATGAACTGCTGCCACTCGTATCTCTGTTTGTAGAGCCGGGTAAAATCCTATTCCTGAACAACGCGATCAACCACGGTATCTTTACACCACTGGGTGCACAGCAATCTCTGGAAACAGGTAAATCGATCTTTTACCTGCTGGAAGCCAATCCAGGTCCTGGTCTGGGTGTACTCGTTGCTTACTGGATCTTCGGTAAAGGCAGTATTAAAGCTTCCGCACCGGGTGCCATTGTCATTCAATTCTTGGGCGGTATTCACGAAATCTACTTCCCTTATGT